>JAHDNZ010000070.1 GCA_018435125.1 Bacillota bacterium
AAGCTGGGAGCAAAATTAAGTCTGCTTCCAGCTTTTTTGTATTTGTTATTGTATGTGGTTGACTAAGGAATATTGTTTAAGCGTGAGTTTGTGATATTGGGTGTGGTATCTTTAACTATGGGAAACTCCGTTTTCCCATTTAGACACCGCTTGCGGACTGATATTTAGTATCTCAGCCAGATTTTCCTGTGTATAACCCTTTTCTTTGCGAAGTGTTGAAATCTGTTTCCCGACTTTACTAATATCCATACAATTATCTCCCTACTTTCAAATTATCAACTTAATTTAATTATACCTGCTCAGCGAAAAAAGCAGAATGTATGTTTGCTTAAGATCTAAAAATAAAAACTCAACCTGGGGTTGAGTTTTTATTTTTAGATCTTATTGATATACCTATTTGTTCTTGTAAATGTTTTTGTTAGGTACTTCGTCTTCCCATCCCCATAAACTCCAAACCCAAAACTGATTAGGAGAGTAGCCGCTTTTAACAGCTTTGCTTTTATGGTCAGTGATCCAATTTCGCCAATTGGGGTTTTCCCAAGCTTGTAAACGCATAGCCCACAATAGCTAACGTTCCTATTCATACTCAAACGAAAAACAATTCTATATCAGTCTCGTTCCTTTTTTGCATGGCGACACAAAGCGTCAAATGATTTTTTACTAATGTCATGCTCTATCTTACAGGCGTCCTCCCGAGCGGTTTTTTCGTCTACTCCCAAATAAATCAGGAAATTTGTGAGCATCTTGTGTCGTTCATATATGCGCTCGGCGATTTCTAACCCTGTTTTGGTCAAAGTGATTAATCCTTCCTTGTCCATGGTGATATAGCCATTTTCCCGCAGACGCTTGGTGGCATAACTGACACTAGGCTTAGTGACGCCAAGTTGTTCTGCCACATCAATAGAGCGTATGAAGCCATGCTTTTGTTTCATCATCAGCATGGCTTCTAGATAATCCTCTGTTGACCTTTGTATCTTCATGGCAATTGGCACCATCTTTCTTGACAAGTTAAATATAGGTTAACATACTCTAACTATAAATGCAATAAATCTCCTGGTCGAGAAGTATTGACAAGCGAAGTTAGAGATGCTAAACTAAATTATGGTTAGAGGCGTCTAACCATAATTTTGACGCTTCGGTTAGATATCTCTAACCAACAAAATATGGAGGAGAAAACCATGATATCATTAACACTTGCTAATATTGGAGAAGAAAACATGATCGAAAAAATCGACGGAAAACTAGAAGTCAAAAAACACTTAGAAAATCTGGGCTTTGTTGTAGGAGGGAATGTTACAATCATCTCTACAATGGGTGGCAACATTATTGTTAACGTCAAGGAAACCAGAGTAGCCATCAGCAAAGAAATGGCACAGAAAATATTGGTTTGTTCATTTAGTAGCAAAGGGAGGATAACATGTATGAAAACATTGAGGCAGAGCAAAATCGGTGATACAGTCAAAGTTCTTAAACTACACGGCAATGGAGCAGTCAAACGCCGTATTATGGACATGGGCATAACCAAAGGTGTAGATATCCACATCCGCAAAGTAGCACCCTTGGGTGATCCTGTGGAAGTAAATGTGCGTGGCTATGAGCTTTCAATTCGTAAAGCAGATGCGGAAATGATTGAAGTGGAATAACCATACTCTTGAAGATGCACTAAGTTTTTTTTTAACTGTCGGTTAGATGTGTCTAACCGGGAAAGAGGGGAACATGAACCATGGACTTGAGAATCGCCTTAGTAGGCAATCCAAATAGCGGTAAGACAACTCTTTTCAACGCACTCACCGGTTCCAATCAGTTTATAGGTAACTGGCCCGGTGTTACAGTGGAGAAAAAGGAAGGTAAGCTAAAAAATAACAAGCGCGTGACCATTACTGACCTTCCTGGTATTTACTCCCTTTCTCCCTATACGCTGGAGGAAGTGGTAGCAAGAAATTACTTGATTGAAAAACATCCCGACGCTATTTTGAACATTGTAGATGGCACTAACTTAGAGCGCAACCTGTACTTGACCACCCAACTCACCGAACTGGGTATTCCGATGGTCATAGCCATCAACATGATGGATGTGGTAAAAAAAAGCGGTGACAAAATCAATACCATAGAGTTATCCAAAGAACTAGGATGCACAATCATAGAGATTTCAGCACTGAAGGGTACTGGCATCATAGACGCCGCAAAAGCAGCCATCGACGCGGCAAAGAACTCCAAAACCGTTTCTCTGCATCCCTTCTCTGACCCAGTGGAACACATTTTGGAATGCATCGAGAAAATCGGTTTATATCATATGCCCCCCAAAAAACAACGTTGGTATGCCATCAAAATTTTTGAAAGTGATGATAAAATTCTCAGCCAAATAAATCTGGGCAAAGATGTTCTCGACCTTATAAAACAGCATATCAAAACTACTGAAGAGGAATTAGACGACAATGCCGAAAGCGTCATCGCTAACGAGCGTTACAACTACATCGCTGCTTTGATGAAAAAGTACTACAAAAAGAAAAACGCCTGCAAACTCTCCATCTCAGACAAGATCGATAAAGTGATCACCAACCGCTGGGCAGCGCTACCTATCTTTACAGTGGTGATGTTTTTGGTCTACTTCGTGTCGGTCTCCACCATAGGCACCTGGGCTACCGATTGGGCCAATGATGGCGTATTCGGCGAAGGTTGGCATCTGTTCGGTATCGGTTCTGCCGCTTACATGAAGGCTACCGATGCTTATGTAGAACCTGGTGCAGTCGTAGAAGCCTTTAAGGTCGCAGCGGAAGATGCCGGCCTAGAGCCCGACGCAGCAGACGATTTAACCGTCACTGCCTACCTCTATGACGACAACGGTAATGTAGAAAAAGAGATACCCGTTTCCTACGCAATTTACACCAAGGCCGTTGCTATTGAAAAGCCCAATCCCGCCAATTATGGCATATGGGTACCAGGTCTTCCGGTGCTTCTTGGCAACTGGCTAGAAAGCATCAACTGCGCCACATGGATGCAGGGCTTGTTGCTAGAAGGTATCGTAGCCGGCGTGGGAGCGGTACTGGGCTTTGTGCCCCAGATGTTGGTGCTGTTCCTGCTTCTGGCATTTTTAGAGGACTGTGGCTACATGGCCCGTATCGCTTTTGTTATGGACCGTATTTTCCGTAAGTTTGGTCTTTCCGGCAAGAGCTTTATTCCCATGCTTGTTAGTACTGGCTGTGGTGTGCCTGGCATCATGGCCTCAAGAACCATTGAAAATCAGCGCGACCGGCGCATGACGATCATAACCACCACCTTTATACCTTGCGGAGCCAAGCTACCTATCATCGCACTGATCGCAGGCGCGCTGTTTTACGGCGCGTGGTGGGTGGCTCCTAGTGCTTACTTTATCGGCATCGCCGCCATCGTCGTCTCTGGTATTATGCTGAAAAAGACAAAGGTGTTCTCCGGTGAAGTTGCTCCCTTTGTTATGGAACTGCCTTCCTACCACTGGCCAACCATAAAAAACCTGCTCCACTCAATGTGGGAGCGTGGCTGGTCTTTTATCAAAAAAGCTGGTACCATCATCCTGCTGGCTACTATCTTAGTCTGGTTCACCGCGAACTTTGGCTGGACTGAAGGCAACTTCGGTATGGTAGAAATGAACGACAGTATTCTGGCTAAGATCGGCAACTCTATCTGTGTGATCTTCTCGCCCCTGGGTTGGGGTAACTGGCAGGGTGCTGTAGCCACCATCACTGGCCTTATTGCCAAGGAAAATGTCGTCGGCACCTTCGGCGTCCTATTCGGTGGCTTCGATGAAGTGGCCGAAAACGGCTGGCAGATTTGGGCCAACATCCGGTCTGTGTTTACGCCTCTTGCCGCCTATTCTTTTCTGGTTTTCAATCTCCTTTGTGCTCCTTGCTTTGCAGCTATGGGTGCTATCAAGCGTGAAATGAACAACGCAAAATGGACCTGGTTTGCCATCGGTTATCAGTGCGTATTTGCCTACGCCATTGCACTTGTAGTTTATCAGCTGGGTATGTTGTTTACAGGCTCTGGCAATGTTATCGGCTCTTCCGTAGCTTTTGCCATCATCGCTTTCATCCTCTATATGTTGTTTAAACCGTATAAAGAATCCTATAAACTCATACCTAAGGTCAGCGTGAATTGATAAATCTAAAAGGAGGGGTTCCAATGCTTTCCTGGCTCGCCGCAAATATTACCACAATCCTAATTGGTATGGTTTTGCTTGTAGTTGTAGTAGCCATCGTTGTATCTCTCATTAAAAATATGAGGAAAGACAAATCCTCCTGTGGCTGTGATTGCGCAAGCTGTCCTTTTAGCGGTACCTGTCATCAGAAAAGATAAAAAAAGGGAGAAGCAAGTTATGAATTGCTTCTCCCTCATCTTTTAACCATAAACATCAAATAGTAACCAGATTCCAACGCAAGAAAGGCCATGAGATAATAGCCTTAAAGTTATAGAGGAGGCTGTTTTCCATAGATAAAAAAAGAAGCAGAAACGATTGGATAGATATTATCGGTGTATTTAATAATAGCGGACAATCAACAAAAGATTGGTGTAAAAGTAACGGACTAAATATTAATACTCGGTCTAGACAGTAATTGAATCTTGTACTATGTCTCTTCGGACACAGGTACATAGTTTTGGTCGCCTAGACGTTTAATACCAAAATCTGCAAACTGTGAATATATAACAGTTTTATGAGTTCCTTGGTTTACTTGTCTCCAAGTCTCCCCAACAACTAAGATATCTATTTCCCAATCTTTTGTATATTGTGCTTTATCTAACACAGTAGCTGACATCGAAGCATTCATCAGCACCAATACACCAACTGTCCCATTGATTGCCAAACCACCTATAAACGATGTTAGACCCGTTCCTCCTATTAGAGTTCCTAGCCCACCTCCGATTAACATACATCCGATTACATTACTCAAAGCCAAATCAAATTCTAAGCTTTTTTGTAATTCATACATTTGATCTCTATCTACTATCACCCTTTTTGAATAGAATTCTACTTTCTCATAAGTGATTTGCCAATCCCCGTCAGTGTATTTTCGACTGTTGACTGTCATTTTATCTTCAGGTTTTGTGTTACCCCAATCCACTCCTCTCCCATCTGGATCCACAAATATCAGAGGGTTGTTGTTACAATACACATACCAATTCATTCCTTCCTGATAAGTGATCCTGTTTCTATAGTCACGTTGCTGAACTCATCGTATTCAAATGTTTTCACTATTTGCCCATTGGCATCTGTGACTGCCTTAACTGTCCCTACTAAATCCGTGTGATAGTAATATATCTGTGGCTGGTTATTTCCTTCCTTGACAATTTTAGCGATATATACCCCATTAAAATAAATGCTTTAGGGGGTATGTTTGATCTATGTGTAAAGTCAGAAATAAAAAGGTGCCCTAAGGCACCTGAATTAAAACTGAATCGCTAGACCTAAATTGGCTGCCATATCTTTTTGGAAAAACTTACTTCTAAGAGCTAAATCTGCCGCTAAAGGCCCTATCTTAACACCTAGACCTGCCGAATACTCCGGTTGCTTGAGACCTTCTTCGTCAGGAGTAAACATCGCACCACCACGGATTTTTAAAAGCCAGAAGATGGTTTGTTCAAAACCCAAACGCAGTTTTCCCTCTTTTTTAGCTGCGTTTAAGTTAATATCACCATAATCGAGTGCTAAAATACGGTTACCTTTATCTAAAGTAAAAGCGAGGCCCAAATTGAGATTGGGATCTAAGGTCATCGGGGCTTGATTTTCCCCTTCCCAGATAATATTGGAATAGATATCTTTAACATTGAGACCCAAACTTAAGAAACCAAATTTGGCAAGAATACCAAAATCCAGTCCCATTCCCTGTCCATTAACAGAACTCTGTTTACTAATTACACCTGTTTCGTTAAAAAGATATTCTTCGTTCTTGGCATAGTTAACTTTAATATTTGTTCCAAAGGAAATATTCGGAAGCCTGCGATAGATGCTAGTAAGAGGTAGTGCTAAAGCTAGATTCGATGAGATTAACTGGTTGGCAACCATTTTGCCGGTTTGTCTGTCTGCTGTAACAGTATAGCAAGGTGTAAGCATTAGACCAAGTCTATTGGTTGCAAAACCTACCATCCCGCTTGCCGAAGTATTAAAACTTGTCTTGATGCCAGTTAAATCGTTGGGATCGGTAATATTATTTTCTTTTAAAAAGTATGCTAAGATGTTTTGATATTTCTCTTCGTCCGCGAGTTCTAATTGTAGATTGCCAAGAATTGATATGTTCCTAATCTGGGTTAGGCCTGCAGGGTTTGCAATAATCGCTGAGGTATCATTGGCAACAGCTGTAAAAGCTCCTCCCATGCCAAATGAGCGCACACCCTCTGCCCATACCCCTACTGCAATTAATAAGACTAGCAAAAAAATCCCACTTACCTTCTTCATAAAATCCCCTCCTGGTATATTAATTGCCAAATATTATTAAAAACCGAGTCTGGGATCAGCATTTAAATCCCAGGCAGCCCTCTCACCTTCTAGAAAACGGTAATAACCAGTGCAAGCAATCATAGCTGCATTATCAGTGCAGAGAATTTTGGGTGGATAATAAAGCGTAAGGCCTTCTTTTTGGCAGGCCTTATTAAGCGCTGTTCTTAAAGCCTCATTACTGGCTACCCCACCTGAAAGCAGAACATTTTTAACCTGCTTTAATTTAGCAGCCCTAATGGTTTTTTCTACTAAAACCTCAATTACAGCAGCTTGGAAAGAAGCTGCCAAGTCATAGACATTGAGCTTTTCTTCTTTTTGCTCGGCGTTGTGTACTAGATTTATTACCGCGGTTTTGAGTCCCGAAAAACTAAAATCTAATTCGTCTGCCAAAGCTTTGGGGAAAATATAACTGGTAGAGCCTTCTTTGGCTGCCTTTTCAATAGCAGGACCTCCAGGGTAACCAAGGCCTAGTACACGACTTATTTTATCATATGCCTCTCCGGCAGCATCATCTCTGGTCTGGCCCAAAATCTCATAACTGCCTAGTTTTGTAATTGCCAATAAAGTGGTATGCCCCCCTGATACTGTTAAACATATAAGAGGTGGTTTAAGCTGTGGATAGGCTAAAAAGTTTGCATAAATATGACCTTCGATATGGTTTACGCCAATTAGAGGCAAATTCCTGCTATAGGCCAGTGCTTTAGCAGCAGAAAGACCTACCAACAAGCCCCCTACAAGTCCAGGGCCATATGTAACAGCTATACCATCTAACTCGTCAAGGGAGATATTAGCCTCTTTCAGAGCCTTTTTTATCACCGGGACGATAAACTCCAGATGTTTTCTTGAGGCAATCTCAGGTACTACTCCACCGTATTCTTTATGCCAGGGTATTTGAGTGGCAATGATATTAGAGAGGATCTCTCTTCCATCTCTTACTATAGCTGCTGCTGTTTCATCACAACTTGATTCTATTCCCAGGATATTAATGGACATGTTGTCACCTCAAAAAACTTTGCTCTCTTTTTGATAGCTTAGATTTATTTTAACATACACCACATAATCAAAGCATCCTCAGAGGTGTCACTGTAGTATTTTGGTCTAATACCTACCGGAGCAAAACCCATACTTTCATAGAGCCTGCGGGCAATAATATTGCTAACCCTTACCTCTAGTGTTGCAGCCCGGCAATTTTCAAAGACAGCCTGTTCCAATAGGGTACTTATTAGTTTTTTCCCTATTCCTTGGCCTCTATATTCACTTAAAACTGCTAAGTTGGTTATATGAGCCTCATCTACAATCACCCACATACCACCATAGCCTACAATCTTGTCCTCTTTTTCAGCCACAAAATAGCGCGCCGTGTCATTGATAGATAATTCTACTCCCAGGGCTGCTTTTGACCAAGGGGTAGTAAAAGCCGAACTTTCAATCATAGCTAAACTATCTAGATCATCAAAAGAGGCTCTGCGTATTTTCATGAGCATTACCTGCCCTTTTTTCTTTCTCTCACCTTAATTATTATTACTCTTTTTTATTTTCTGCTTCGGATTTGCGCAAATAGTTTGGCACTAAAAGATCAACATCTGCCGGCTTAGACATAAGTGCTCTAAGTGCAATTGTTGCTGGATGCAAAAAACTGTTGGTGCCTTTTACTATCCGACTAAAGGGAAATTTGGCTTTAATAATACTCTCTGCTGTTAGGGCTCCCTCTCCCACAAAAAAGAGCTTGTCTGTAGAAGGGATGTCTCCCAAAAACTCATCCAGCGGCATTGCTCTTGAGTCTTTAAAGCAAGTAAGACTATGCCCATCACTTTGCCAGATGGCTGCATAGACTTCGTTTCTGCGAGCATTAAGGATAGGGCAGATTAGTCCCTCTAAATAGCCAAGCTGGCTGGCTAGTGCTTCAAGGGTATCTACTTTATATAACGGTACCTGTAAACTAAAAGAGAGGGCCTTAGCTGTAGCCAGACCTATTCTAAGACCGGTAAATGAACCGGGGCCATAGGCTATAGCAATGGCCCCCAGATCATTTACAGTTATCCCAATTCCTTTTAAAACGCTGTCAATAGCGGGTATAACTCGCTCAGAGTGAGTCTTGCGTTCCAGATCCAAAACATACTCACCTAAGATTTTGTCTCCATCCACTACTGCAGCTCCACCGGTTTTGGTAGAGGTATCTATGGCTAAGCAAAGCATGTAAATCGCTCCTTGATTTGGCTATAAAGATCCTGATAACTCAGACTAGCTAACACTTCAATACTACGTCCGAGTTTATAGGGCAATAGTCGAATTGAAAGTCTCTCCTGGGGTAGATCGCCGCCTAAAAGCTCGGCCCACTCAATTACGGTAAGGCCATCTCCATAGATATGATCTAAAAGACCTAAATCCAATGCTTCCTTAGGGTCATCCAACCGGTAAAGGTCCCAGTGATAAAGAGGGAGTTTTCCTAAATATTCTTGAACAAGGGTAAAGGTAGGACTGGTTACGCTTTTAGGATCAATCTCCAGAGATTTGGCTATTCCCTTTACCAGATAGGTCTTACCAGCTCCTAAAGGACCACTGAGGCAAAAAAGGTCGCCTTCTCTTGCTAACTCTCCCAGTATCATACCTGCTCTTAGGGTGTCAGCTTCGGTTTGCAATGTGAAAATCATTTATTATTTTTCTCCCCTAGGGATTTATATTGCACATAACAAAAGATACTCATCCCAGCTGTAATTAGTAAAAAAATCAAACTGGCACTAAAGCGCTGCAAATAAACAACATCAATTAAAAATACCACCGCAAAAATTGCTAATAAGACACCATTAACTAACCAATAGGTCTTGCCAGGTTTTTTTAACCCTTGATCTTTTTTAGACATAGAGTTTATTACCTCCTTCTAGCAAGAGCTGCTTTACACAAAGCCTGAAATGGTTTTAGCATCGTTTCATCTTTTAGAGCCATCCATTCGGGATGCCACTGTAATCCCAGCACAAAGGTGTATTCTTTGGCTTCAATAGCTTCAATTATATTATCAGGTGCTGTAGCTGATACAATAAATCCAGGTGCAACATCTTTAACCGCTTGATGATGGCTAGAATTAACCCTAAGCTCATTCACACCAAAAATCTCATAAAGAAGAGTGTTACTTCGCAGTTTAATCTTATGAGTCGGATTATAGAAATTGGCCTCCTGCCCATGCTTTAGTGTTGTTTTTGGCTCGGTATAGATATCCTGATAGAGAGTCCCTCCGCAAGCTACATTAAGCAGCTGATGTCCTCTACAAATACCTAAAATCGGTAGATCTCTCTCGAAGGCCTTCTCACAGATTTTAAGATCATTTCTATCCCACTCTAGGTCTACACTACCTAAAGCGCTTATCGGTTCTTCCCGGTAAAATGCAGGATCCACATCAATACCACCGGGAAATAAAAGCCCGTCGACAGCATTAACATAAGACTCGGCGTCTAGTTCGGTAATTGGTAAAAGTAGCGGTACTCCTCCTGAGGAGGCTATGGCATCGGTATAAAGTTTATGTACATACATTGTCTGTTTATTACCTCGCCATTCTATCCCACATAAAATACCAATAATAGGTTTCAATTGAATTCCCTTCCTTAAAAGTTTTCTTCTTTTAACTGCAATTTTTCATTGGCCGAGTTTTTAATAGCATTAACTTGGTTATTATTAGATAAATCAAGCTCTTCTTCTTGCGTATTAAAGCCCAGGGACAATTTCAAGGCATCTTGAACTTGGGCTAATTCCTCCGGTGAGAGTTTACCGATTTTTTCCTTAAGACGAGTTTTGTCTATGGTGCGAACCTGTTCAAGCAAAACCACCGAATCTTTATCCAGCGGTCCTTCTCGGGCCGCGAGCGGAACATGCGTAGGAAGTCTTGCCCGTTTATGTCTGGATGTTACTGCTGCCACAATTGTGGTTGGACTGTATTTATTCCCAGTGTCATTTTGGAGAATTAATACCGGTCTTACTCCGCCCTGTTCCGAACCCACTACAGGATTTAGATTGGCAAAGTAGATCTCGCCTCTTTTAACCCTAGGAATTTTTTGGATGCGTTTTTTAGCCACCTTATTCCCCCCTTTCAAGTCAACCTTATTTATTTTAGTAAACTTGCTAGCCTATGCTTAATAAGCGCGTGTTAATCAAAAGTACTGCAATATCTTGAAGTTTCCTGCTTTTACAGTAGTATCTACTGGTTTTTCGTTCATTTAACTTTTAATATTTACTTTCTACGATAAGATCAGAATTTACCGCCTTTTTAAAAAATACTTTAACATTAAGAGTATTACTCTTTGGACTCATCCTAATGATATGTAATAAAAATGGACGAGTTATAACCCCGTCCATTTAGCTTAAAAACCATTGAGTTTTAAAACAAACTGGGGTTTGCTATCTTAGTAAACATCTTAAGTGCTTAAAAATGTGCCTCTAAATTTATATGCTGCAGGTATAGCTTTAGAACGTCCCACAAACAGGGGATAGCAAACTAACCTTTATAATTTCGCCAGTTCTTTTTTCAAATGATCAATAACTTTTACAGGAGTTGGATCCGCATGATTGAGCATAGCCAAGTACCAACTGACAAAATCCCCAAAATAGATCAGTGAGAACATTCTGGCAATATCACTTACACCTCGTGAACTCACTTCAGTAATACCATGGACATGAGGTCTAATAATCTCCGAAGTAACCTCAATCCGCTTTTTCATCCTAACATCCTCATTATCTCTAAGGATCACTAAATGAATCTCCTGGGTTAACTTGGGGTTTTCCCAGCCAACAGTTTCATTGTGGTTTAGCTCTGAAAAAGCATTCCAGAAAGCAAGATGTTTGCTATTTTCGTTAATCTGACCTTTCCATCTTGAAGCGACAACACCACGAAAACCATCCGAGCCATAGATAAGAGGAATTCTAGCATAAAGTTTTTTAGCAAGAGTTTCAGCAAGGTTACCTGGTGTTGCCAGAGATAGTTCTGTTTTCATCTCTTTTAACAGCTTTAAGGTTTCTTCCACAGCCTCATTTTTATCACTAATAAAACCTAACCTATTAAACACCACTAAAATAGGAAAGAAGGAATACCCCAGAGCTGCTCGGGGTGAGATACCACCGGGAATTAGAATTAAGGGATAGTTGTTTGCTTTTGCAATCTCAGCAATCTTACCCCCTGTTGTGATACAGAGAATCCTGGCCTTTTTCTCTTTGGCTTCATTTAAGGCCGAAATAGTTTCTTCGGTATTACCAGAGTAGCTTGAGGCTATAACCAGGGTCTTTTCGCCCACAAAAGCAGGTAGGTGGTATTCTCTGTTTACAAGCATAGGTATTTTAAGTTCATCTGCAAAAACTGCTCTAGCTAAATCGCCGCCAATTGCCGAGCCACCCATGCCTAAAAATATTAACGAATTAAATTTTTGAGCTTCCTTTTTTAGATCACCCAAATCAGCTTTTTTACCTATTTCGACAGCTTCCTGAACTTGAGCTGGAAATGTTTCAATTAATGAAAGCATACCTGTTGGATCAAATCTCTTTACTATCTCCGGAGTAAACATAGACCTGCCCCCTTTTAAATACTACCAACTTTAATTTGACTTGGCTTCTTCTGTTTCGCTGTGTTTATCTGCTTGAGCAGCTGCTTTTTTCTGGCTGCGCCATTTTTGAAAATAGTGCCAGCCGGTAAGGCTAAGAATACACAAAACTATAGCTCCCCAAATAAGGTAGTCGGTGTTAGGGACAATCTTTTTCAAAACATCAACACCTTGAGCGGTTTTTAACCCCAGCCACAACCAAAACAAAGACCAGATTGTAGCACCTAAGGCGCTAAAGATAGTATATTCCAAAAGATTGTATTTCAAAAGTCCGGCTGCAATAATAGCCGGCGTTCTAATGGGTCCGAAAAGACGTCCCCAAAAAACAATACTAGAACCTTTTTTAGAAAATTTTTCGCTGTAGTTATCAATACCATCTAGGCTTTTGCCAAAGAAACGACATATGCTGCCAATTAGAGGTCTGCCTCCAAAGCAGGCAATCAGATAACCAACTAAATTACCTACTAAATTGCCTATCGCTGTTACCAGCCAGGCAGTAAGGAAAGACATCTTCCCCTGAAAAATAAGATAACCCGCAGCAAAGAAAAATATTTGAACTGGCCCCGGCATGCCTGTTCCTTCAACAACTAAGCCTAAAAACAGACCCAAGTAGCCATAGACATTCACCATATTTGTAATGTAAGCATTCATATTAGCCAAGGACATCCCTACTATCTATGTTTTTGAGTGTTTATCTATGTTTAGGATACCTTAATAACTGTTGCTTGTAAAGTTTACTCAGCTAGAATTGGCTACAAATAATAGCAACCATTAGCCAGTTTAGTTTTTAGTTGCTAAAAAGCCATAGTTAGCTCTCTAATTGCTAAACTCAGTTTGGGAAACTTTATCTGTTATTTAAATTAAGCCATTTAGATGCCACGGCAACCGGTTTATAATCAAGCATCTTTTCTATAAGTTCGGTTTCATTCCCCGAAACAAGCAGTAACTGTTTATTTTCCGGAGGCATAAAGCCTTCGTCACAAGTTTTAACCAGCAGATCTAAAAGCGAGGCAAAAAAATTCTCTGTATTTAAAAGGCCAATTGGTTTTTGATGGAGTCCCAGCTGGGCAAAACTAAGGGTCTCAAATAACTCCTCCAAGGTTCCAAGTCCTCCCGGCAGAGCAATAAAGCCATCGGAGAGTTCAAACATTGTTCGTTTTCTCTCCCGCATGTTTTCTACTTCAATCATTTTAGTTAAATTATGATGAACTATTTCCCGGCCAAAAAGGCCACGTGGGATTACCCCTATAACCGAGCCCTGATTTTGCAAAACCTCATTAGCTACTGCTCCCATAAGGCCCACGTTTGAACCACCATAGATTAGCTCCAACCCTTTTTTGGCAATCACTTGCCCTAGTCTTTTGGCACTTTCTTTATATATTGGCTTAAACCCGATATTAGAACCGGAATAGACACAGATCCTTTCCATCTATAGATATACCTCCATAAAAAAGTATGACCATTAGTTATCTATTATAAAGCATTTGGCCGCTTTTAGTTGTTTTTTTTACTCTGTATTTAAGCATACCCCATTTACGGGTTTTAGATCAACTAAGAATTCTTTTATGCCTTAAACCAGTAAAAACAGTTATATTACATCCACCCCCAGAACAAACCCAGGCTTTATAATAAGTGGCATTTCTGCTAAGAAAGTTCACATTAATTGCTTTTTAGATGATTACCTACATGGTAAGAATCTCTTTTTTGACCCATTTTCTTAAGACCTCAGGAACCAGAACACTACCATCATCCTGCTGGAACTGTTCTAGTATAGCAGGGAAAAGACGGCTGGTGGCAAGTCCGGAACCATTTAGGGTATGAACAAATTCCAGTTTTTTAGTAGTATTTCGTCTAAATCTCATTTTGCCTCGTCTGGCCTGGAAGTCCTTAGCATTGGAAACAGAACTAACCTCTTTATAGGTGTTCATGCTGGGCAGCCAAACTTCGATATCATAGGTTTTGGCCATGGCAAAAGCGCAGTCTGCAGCAGCTAGCTTACTGACTCTATAATGGAGCCCTAAACCTTGCACGAGTTTTTCCGCCTTTTGGACCAAATCTTTGAAGGCTGCGTCTGAATCTTCAGGCCTGGTGTATTGGACCATTTCCACCTTGTTAAACTGATGGCCTCGAATCATGCCTTTTTCCTCAGCTCTATATCCCCCGGCCTCTTTTCGGTAGCAAGGTGTGTAAGCAAAATATTTTTTAGGCAGATCTTCTTCTTTTAAAATCTCGTTGCGGTGGAGATTAACTAGAGCTGTTTCAGCCGTAGGTAGCATAAACTGGGCAAAACCTCTGCCCTCACTTTCCTTGATAGCAAAAACATCATCTTCAAACTTGGGAAACTGACCTGCGGTATAACCACACTGATAGGTAAGAATATGGGGAAGCAGAATAAACTCATAGCCATCTTTTAGGTGTTCCTCGATAAAATAGTTCAGCAAAGCCCACTCTAAAAGAGCGCCTTCTTTTCTGTAGGCCCAAAAGCCGTTTCCACCAAGCTTAACACCTTTTTCATAATCGATAAGCTCCAAATCCTTGGCTAGTTTAAGATGGTCTTTGGCTTTAGAAGGCAATTCGGGCTTTTTACCCCACTCGCTGATTACCTTATTGTTTTCTTTACCTCCAGGCAAAAGGTCTTTATCCGGCAGGTTAGGCAGGCTATCCATAAAATTATTTATCTCTACCTCAAGTTCAGCTATTTGGGCATCAAGTTCCTTAATCCTGGCAGAAATTGCTTTTTGCTTAGCTAAAACAAGCTGAATATCTTCTTCTTCTTCTTTAAGTTTCGAGATTGCAGCTGAAGCTTTGTTCTTTTCTGCTTTTAATCCTTCTGCTTCGCGCCTCAGTGCACACTGCTTTTTATCCCACTCTAAAAACTCGCTAAAATCAACCTCACACAACTTCTTTTTTAGAGCCTTTTGCACCAAGTCAGGATCTTTTCTAATCAGGTTCAGATCCAACATTTAATAATGCCTCCTTAATAAGTTTAAGAAAACTTAAGGCTTCTATTCATTGCCCTACCTAGAAAAAAAACCTCTCGTCTCTATGTTTGAGACGAGAGGTTTTTCCCGCGTTGCCACTCATATTGCCAAATTTGGCCGCTCTTTAGCGCATTAAGGAACGCCACCCCACTGGTTTTAACAGTAGCTAAGAAAGTGGAACAACTACCCTTTGGCATCGGTTTACACCCCCACCGACTCTCTTTGGCCTTAAGGCAGTATTTCCTTTCCTCACAGCTTTCTCTGGTAACAGTTTTATGGCTTCATTTTTACACAGCAAAACTCATCTATCAATAGCACCCTTTACTTTTATCTACTACTTAAGCTTGTAAAGGGCTATTTCTTTTTATCTTTTTTAGCTAGTTCGACTAAAAAACGGTTGTATTCTTTCCTTCTTCTTGCCATTTCTTCGTTCATATCTTTAGCGGCTTCTAGAACAGCTACTTTAGGATCTTCTTTTAGCATAACAGTTTTTTGCAAAGCCAGTCCAACGAAGCGGTATTGAACCAGGGCATTTACAGCATAGGGAACCGGCTCACACGCTTCGATTTGTCTGAAATAAACATCCCGTACCTCTTTAGGTAAATTAACGCTTTGCATAGCCTTTTTGTTAGCCGGAAGCCACAACCACCCGTTTATCTTGGCCATAATAGAATTAGAGATTTCGGCTAACACATCTTGGGAAAGAAACCACTTTAAGAACTGCCAAGCCTCTTCCTTGTTCTTAGAAGCAGCAGCTATGCCAAGTAGCACACTACCTGCGGAAGATCCATTATATAACTTTCCGTCCCTATATGTCCCTGGTACTAAATCAACTTTCCATTTTCCCTTAATATTAGGAGCAGCGAAAGATAGTGTAGGATAGGCCCAAAGCCCGTCGACATAACTAATTTGTTCTCCCCTGATAAAAGGCTCCACACCCACTAATTGCAGAGGCAACTTGTGTTTAGTAAATAGCTCAATATATTTGATAAAACCATTAACAGACTCTTTGGTATCTAGGGCACTAGTAAAGCCGTCTGCGCCAAAAAACTGGCCTCCGTTTTGGGTCATTACGGTATAGGCAGCCCATATTTCATCATAGTTCATAAAAGCAAAAGTCTTACCCTTGGCAAGGGCTTTAGGTTGATAACTGCTAAGCTCCTCCCAGGTCTTTGGAATACTCATTCCCATCTCATTAAGCACATCAGTCCGGTAAACTCCTACCAATGCAGCTACGTCAATAGGCAGAGCAAATCTTCTGGCTTCAAACGAAAAAGGACCCATAACTGAGGAAAACAGTTCTTTTTCCAAAACAGCATATTCAGCAGGTTTAAAAGCAGCTAAGTCAATTAACCCGCCTCTTAAAGCAAAATCAGCAATCTCCGAACCAAGACTAAAGATATCGGGTGTATCGCCACTAGCTAAGGCCATAAGAGATTTAGTGTAGTAATCACCCCAGGCCAAAGGAATAATTTTAGCTCTGATACCGGTTTGAGGAGTAAATTGAGTATCAATTAATCCTTGAGCAATATTAGCCATTTCATTTCCCCAGCCTACCATCCAAAACTCGATAGCTTTGCCTAAAGTCGTAATACTTAAAACTAAAATCAGAAGAATCATTAAAACCGTTCTTTTTTTCATACCTTTAGTTTCACCCCTTTTTGTTTGTCTCTGATTAAGACTGTGACAAGTTCGAGGTAGATAACAGGAAATTTCAGTGTCGTAGTTTTCATATATACTATTTGCTATTCTATAACTAGTATAACAAGTATACTTTTGAATAACTTGACATAAATCATGTTTTTATTGGTATCAAATAGTAAAATCCTCCTTTTTAGCTCCGTGCTTTCCTTTAATATACATAAAAAAGCCCACAGGTGCCCCTGTGGGTTTTGCTCAAATTATCTACTCGGGATAGAGAATAAATTACATATCTCCTTTAAGGGTGTTTTGGGGTAAATTGTTGGAAAAAGTACTCGCAGCTTCAATGGCCGATGGTGTAGTGAGAATTTCACCTTTATTGTCTTTAATTACAGCATTTTTATAGTAGTAGAGTCCTCCTCCAAAAGGACTGGTTCCCAAAGCCTGGTTGTCTGTGATGGTATTTTTACCTAAAGTAATACAGCTGGCATTATGGGCACAAATTGCTCCCCCGAAGGAATAGTTATTAGAACTGGTTCCATTTGGGCTTGCCTTATTATTGGAGATCACATTTTCAATTAAAGTTAGTTTTGCTGTTCCGCTGGCATAAATTGCTCCACCAGAAACTGAACTTCCATTAGCCAGGTTGAAATTAATTTTATTTTTTATTAAAGTTAGTTCTGCTGTCCCGCTGGCACAAATTGCTCCCCCAAAAACAGAATTGGTTCCTTCACCAAAAACTTGATTTCTTTCAATGGTATTATTTGTAAGGATTAAATTGGAATCTAAAGCATAAATACCTCCTCCATATGAAGTAGCTTTATTATTAACTATACTATTATTGTCTAGGAGTAACTGCGAGGATTTTTCTACAAAGATTGCCCCCCCACTATAATCACCGATATTATCAGTGAATAGATTATCGATTAAAGATATAGTAGAAGTGGAACCATAAAGCCCTCCACCTCTGCTACTTGAATAATTGCCCATGATGGTATTCTCTTTTAGAGTTAACGTTGAATTAAAACTTGCAACTGCTGCATAGGCACTACCACCATTATTTGATATCCAATTTCCTTCTAAATTAAGCACGGTGTTTTCAGAGGCATAAATTGCTCCACCATTTTCCAGGGTATTTGAGTCAATTGTATTATTAAGAAGTGTCATCTCTACAGAAGCAAAGATCATTAACCCTGTATACTTAGCCTGATTGGCAGTGATAATATTATCCTTTAACATACCCGTTGAGGTATTGGAAAAATAAAACACTCCTCCACCCTCAACATAATTTTGACAAATGCTATTTTTTTCGATACATAGATTTTTGGCATTATTCGCTGAAATAAACCCCCATAAACCCGCATTATTGCTTTCTATAATACAGGAGTTAAGATTAATATTTTGGCTGTTTTCAATCTTCAACACACCTGTACAGTTTGTAAACTTAAAACCACTAAAGGTAATATTTTCAGCATTGTCTTTTACAGAAATACAAAAAGTATTGCTTCCTCCGCTAAGGATTGTACTATTGGTTTTGGTTTTGTCAAAAGGGTTTTCACTGGTGAGCACCAGATTTTTCTTGCCCTGAAAATTTATAGCTCCTTGATAAGTGCCAGGCGAAACCATGATGGTGTCCCCTTCATTGGAAGCATCAATTGCAGTTTGAATAGTTGCATATTTTGCGGGTACTCTCCTGACAACCTCTCTAAAAACAGCAGTCACGGTTTTATTAGTAAGCATAGCTAGTGTTACAGGTTCTGTTCCGCTGGCATCTCCCTGCCAGCCTACAAAAATGTAGTCAGGATGAGCACTGGCCTCAAGTGTAACACTTTGGTCATATTCATAGCCGGTTCCATTATCATCAATGCTTTTTACAACCTGACCTTGACCTTCAATATTAATGGTTAAGGCATTCTTTTTTTTAGCTCTGATTGGACCGGCCCAAGGACTGGTGTTGCCACCTGAAGCGACGGTAGATAGCCAATAGTAATAATTGTTTTCAGTTGCAAGTGGTGTATCGCTATAAGAAGTCCCGGTGATAACTTCCTGATTCAAAGTGGTTTTTTCTCCGGTTTCAGAAAAACTCCGGGCAATATTATAGCCGGCAACTCCCTCAATAGCTGCCCAGGAAACAGTGATGGCGTCATGCTCTACATTAACATTTAAGCCTGTGGGCTCAGCTATTAAAGTAAAAACAGCTCTAACCGTTGAAGCTTTAGTTAACATAATTTCAGCCACAGGATTTGTCCCTGAAAGATCTCCTTCCCAGCCTTGAAATTGCCAGTTTTCAACCGCAATAGCCTCAAGCCTAACACTTTGGTCATATTCATAGCCGGTTCCATTGTCATCAATGCTTTTTACAACCTGGCCTTGACCTTCAGTATTAATGGTTAAGGTATTCTTTTTTTTGGCTCTGATTGGACCAACCCAGGGACTGGAGGTGCCCCCTAAAGCCACGGCAGATAGCCAATAGTAATAATTGTTTTCAGTTGCAAGTGGTATATCAGTATAAGATGTCCCGGTGATAGCTTCCTGATTTAAAGTGGTTTTTTCTCCGGTTTCAGAAAAACTCCGGGCAATATTATAGCCGGCAACTCCCTCGATGGCTGCCCAAGAAACAGTGATGGTGTCATGCTCTACATTAACATTTAAGCCTGTGGGCTCAGCTATTAAAGTAAAAACCGCTTTAACCGTTGAATCTTTAGTTAACTTAATTTCGGACACAGGATTTGTCCCTGAAAGATCGCCTTCCCAGCCTTGAAACTGCCAGTTTTCAGCCGCAATAGCTTCTAGTTTAACTACTGAATTTTTTTTATAACCTTTTTCGGAATCATTGGGAGTTTTTTTAACCATTCCTTCGCCAACCACAGAGATAATAAGCTTCCTTTTACTGCCAAAACAACCACCAATTAATAAGGTAACCAAGACCAATAACATAAGTAGGCAAACTAATTTTTTTGGCACCAAGATACCCCCCAGATATTATCATTTAAAAGAGCCAGGTATATTTAAGTTTTATTGCTCTTATGATCTTATTTGCTGCCTAAAACTTTTGTTTGTTGTAACTTTCCATATTATAAACATTACAGCATATGTATTTTATATTATTAACCGTTTTTATGCAATAGTTCTTCTGAATTGTTAAGCATTTATAATATTTCAGTTATTTGTAGCTAAAGAGACCCAATTGCTAGCTACTTAAAAAAGACTTTAACAGCATACCTACATTTACAAAAAAAAGCTGCCAGTTAATTAATAACTGGCAGCTATTTTTTTCTTAGATAATCCGTTCTTCAGACTCACGGTCGAAGAGATGGACTTTTTTCATATCAAAAGCAACTTCAATCTCGTCGCCTTCTAATGCTTCTGAATAGGCATCAACACGAGCAATAAATAGTTTGTCATCCTTGGCAAGGTAGAGGTGAATTTCAGATCCCATTGGCTCTAAAACTTCAACCTCAGCCTTAAACCTGGCATCAGAGGACATGTTGGGGCTTATAGCCACATCTTTAATATCTTCTGGACGAACACCCAGAATAATTTCCTGATCAATATACTTGTCGAGATTTTCTATTTTCGCTGCTCTTTCCTTTGGCAGCTTAACCTTGAAAATCTCTGACTTCAGCCAGTATTCGCCGCCTTCATGCAAGAGTACACAATCATCAAAGAAGTTCATGGCAGGGCTGCCGATAAAGCCGGCGACAAATACGTTATTAGGCAAATCGTAGATCTCCAGGGGTTTGCCAACTTGCTGAATAAGTCCATCGCGCATAACTACAATGCGATCACCCATGGTCATAGCCTCTGTCTGGTCATGGGTAACATAGATAGTAGTTGTTTGCATACGCACATGGAGTTTACCGAGCTCAGATCTCATCTGGACACGAAGTTTGGCATCGAGGTTGGAAAGAGGTTCATCCATTAAAAAGACCTTGGGTTCACGGACAATGGCACGTCCAAGCGCCACACGCTGTCTCTGACCACCAGAGAGCTGTTTGGGCTTACGATCCAGTAACTGCTCGATGTCAAGCATGAAAGCAGCTTGCTTAACACGTTTTTCGATATCTTCTTTAGGGAATTTACGTAGTTTTAATCCAAATGCCATGTTGTTGTAGACATTCATGTGGGGATAAAGAGCATAATTTTGGAATACCATGGCAATGTCTCTGTCTTTAGGAGGAAGATCGGTAACATCTTTATCATCGATAATAATATTACCAGATGTAACTTCCTCTAGACCGGCAATCATTCTCAAGGTAGTGGATTTCCCGCAACCTGAGGGGCCTACAAGTACTACAAACTCCTTATCCTGGACAACCAGGTTAGCGTCGTTTACAGCAATGATGCCACCAAATTTCTTAGTAACATCCTCCAATACAACGTTGGCCACTATATTCTCCTCCTCATAGTCAGTTCATAAATAACAAAATAATTCTAGGGAATCTTAAAAACCCAGAAAGTACCCCTATTAAAGGTCTTTTATGCCAGACCTAGGGCTTAAAGGCGGGTGTTTATCTTTCCAGGGGACAAAAGACTCCATCTTCCCTTAACTTTTATTCAACGAGTAGAGACGTTATCCTGCATTGTTACTGGAGTTTTTATAAAAAGACGTCCCTAAACCGCAGTTAAGTTTTTCCACTTTACTTGTTATTGTTAGTAACTGAATGGTTTTAGTCTTTCTTGAGAAATCTTTCGACTTTATAAATAGGATCTCCTTTTTTTATTCTTCGATTAAGTTAGCCAACTTTTATATGAGCCAAAACCATGGGACAGTCCTAATAAAAAACCGGCAGGAAAGTTTACCCTTTCTTTGCCGGTTTTTTTATTTAGTCTCTTAGTTTTTTATTCTGTTGATTGCTTCTTTAAAGTGGTCTTTATAAGCATTAAGCCAATCCTTGTCTAATCTAAAAACTTCCACCAGTTCTAAAGCCTTCTCGTATTCTTGGAGAGCCTTATCGTTTTGTCCAATTTTATGGTAATAAGCACCTATTTGATCCATCATTTCCAGCAGCATTTCATAAGAAATCCATTTTTGTTTATTAGCTGATTCCAACTTAGGCTCTCCCCTAAGTAAATAGGCCTCTAAAGAAAGCTTGGTAAAGTAGATCTCCGGGATCTGACTTAAGATAGCTTTGGTATATTCATATTCACCTTTTTTTTCGTATAAAGTTGCCAAAATACGCAAAGCATCATATTTGATTTCATCATCACTGGTAGTTGCTGCTAGCCTACTACTAAGATCAATACCTTCGTCTAGCCTCTGATCGAAATCCAGTACATATAAAAGATTGTTAATTAATACTTCATTGTTAGGAAACTGCTCTAACCCTTTTTGCAGAATCTCCTCACTTTTTTGGGGGTCTGATTTACGGTATTGGTAAGCTTTTTCGCAGATATCTCTAACCTGATTATCGATATCTTTAACATCAAAGCCAAAAAGATCATCAATGGTTGTTCTAAAAAAGCTAGCCAGAGTTGGTAACAATGAAATATCCGGAAGAGCAATATTATTTTCCCATTTGCTTACCGCTTGAAAGGAGACTCCCAGAAACTCAGCCAATTCCTCCTGGGTCAGGTTATGCTTTTTACGCAGTGCCTTGATTTTATGTCCTAGTGTCTGATTCATACCATCACCTAATTTAATCAAAGTCAATAGCTATTGCTGTGCTTATTATATCTTCCTGCAACAAGCAAAGCCATAACATGTTAAGTGAAAATAATTCAACCATTAGTTGAAAAGTGTTTATATTTCTATCCGCTCCTATTACCTTAAGCTAACAATTCAAGTAAATCGCCAGTCAAAAAAATATACTAAACAGCCTCTCCCAAAAAAAAGAGAGGCTGTTTAGTATAAACCATTAGTTAATTAATAAGAGTTTATCTTTGCCATTTAGTTTAATCGAACATACCAATTAATAGCAAAATGAGAATCAAAAAAAGCAAAGAAAAACCGCTATCATTTTTCTTTTTAGCTATTTCAGCCATTATCATCCTCCTTTCTTTATTTAGAAGGATCACTATAATATTATGGAATTAACAATAAATGGTGCTATGTCAAGTTTACCAATTTGGCAAAGCAGCTGTTTTATAGATATATCTTTTTAGATAGATTGTAAAACTCGCTTTCTTTTCGTAAATCGCTTTTTTTAATAATTCCCTTGAGAGCAAGTAATGACTCCTTTAATATCTCGGCCTAAATGTATATGCCTCTATTGCTACAATGAGGGTTTAGAGGATCTAATTTATACAATTATGCGATTTTTGTTCATGTCTTAAGTGAGGAAAATTGTTGTTCAACCTATTTTGTTACTTTATAGGCAAGCTTCTAAAAACTTGCTTAAGGCAACTTCCACTACTCTAAATAAGCCAGGCTTCAAAGACTTCCACCGTTTCATCTATATCGGCATGTCCGGATTGGACTTCCTTTAGCACCCACCTAAGCATATCATCGACTTCTTTAATAGTTACTTCTTTGGGAACATCAATTTTATTATCTACCAACCACTTAGTTGCCATATCTAAGTCAAAACGACGCCAAGGATAATACCGAATGCAAGGCATACCCTGTTTAACCCATTTTAAAATGGTAAAGGGAGAGACTAATAGTCTCCTGGAGACATCGCGAATATCAATTAATTGAGCATGGTCTGGAATGCCCCAATCGGTATTTGGTATCTCCTTGAATGAGAGCGTTTCACTTTGGATTCTTTCCCTGGTCATTCTCATACCTGAACCCTTAAGTGTAATTCCGTAAAGTTTGGCATTGTTCTCCGCGTCAGCTTGCCTTATGTTGTGCCACCACATCACATTGGTATCTAAAATGGATGGATCTTCTTCAACTGGTTTTATACAACTATCATTAAACTCTTGAATCCTTTTTGCAATTTCCCTTTTAATCCGCTCTTTAACCTCCATCTTAATCGTCCCTTCTTTTTGCATTAAGATAGCTTGAAGGAGTTGTCTGGCTGTATGCAGTCGGCTTTTTACTGTACCAAGAGGTATTTTTAAGGTATCTGCTATTTCGCTATCCGAAAATCCATATATTAGTGATAACACTACCACCTGCCTCTGCTTTGGTTTTAATCTAGCCAAAGCAGAGGCCAGTATTAAATTATCGATGGTAGCATTCCAGGGGTTAGTGGCAGTAACTAAAGTATCACTTAAACCTTGCTCCTGTAATCGGCTGCTATGCCTTTTGCAAGTTCTCCAGGCGAGTTTACGTAGCCAAGCCACAAATGCTTGAGGTGAACGTAACTTAGGTAAATCCAGATAAACCCGAAGAAAAATCTCTTGGCAAAGATCCTCGGCAGCTTTTTGATCTACACTTAGAGCCAGATTGTATACCCATGGTAGATGCTTTTCCATTAGCTGGGTAAAGGGTGGCTCCCTATTTCCGCTTTGAAATTCGGCCACTAAGACTGCATCTTGTAGGTAAGTATCTCTAGACATAAATCATCTCTCCTATAAAGCCTCTTAATTAAGGAAGTGACATTGGGTTTCTAAATAGTTCAAATAATTTAGCTGCTTAGCCTTTTTTACGCCAAATGGTTTTGCCATAAATTTCCTGGCTGGGATTAAAAATAATTTCACTTTGGATGCATATCTTTCTTATTTCTGCTTAAAATACTTATGAGGCAAAGATCATAATTAGGTTCCTTAATTGATCTTTTGTCCTTAATACCCACAGGTGTCGCTCACCTGTGGGTTTTCTTTTTGTTTAAGCTATAACTAAAAGAGCTTTTTTTGCAAGTAAATAGCTTGGTTTGGGTTTTATACACCCTAATTTTAACATAGGTAAAAGAGAAGACCTTCGCTTTTGAAGCGAAGGTCTTTTATTAAACTATAACTACTTAACTTAGAAAGTAACCTTTACACCAGCTTCAGCAGAAGCGCCTTTAGCTGTGTTGTATGCACCCTTTAGAGTTAAACCGTTAGGAGCAGTATAGTTAGCATTGACTTCTCCAACAGGGTTTTGGGCCAAGCCTTCAAAGGCAACTGAAGCACCAAGACCTAAGTTCGGCAAACTCTCGATGAGGTTAGTCTTGGCCTGAGCAGAAAGCTTATGCTTAACTGCTTTTTCAGGCTCTAAAGCTATTTCATAACGACCGGTAATGTTAGTCTTTTCAGCTGCAAAATCTCTTTCCGCTGATGCGGTTGTCTTTTTCATGGTAATAGCATTAAAACCATTAACATTGAGTTCTGTACCTGCGGCGAGTCTATTACCGGAAAGATCAGTCTTGGCACCAAACTTAGCAAGACTTGTAGGTTGATCATAGGAAGCGGCTAGATCTACATCAGCAACCTCAGTCTGAACGCCTAAGTTTACACCAGTTTGACCCTTGTAAAGATCAACTGGGTTGATGGGGTTGCCCCAGGCATCTCTCTTTTGGCTACGATAGGTAGGATCAAAGTCAGCATCAACTGTTCTGTAACCAAAGTTAACTAAGGTCTTTTCGTTAACTTGCATAGCTCCGTCGAGTTTAAAAGCTTTTTGCATATCCTCTGCCTTAAAACTGGAAGCAAAAACGGATTTCAAAGCCAGGTTATCAAGTGGTGAAAAACCTGCTTCAACAGCTAGAGCGGTCTCATTGTTTTTACCAGTAACCACAGTTAAAGCACTATCTACAGGACCAATAAGACCGGAAGCTTTGATACCTTTTGCCTGGAAAGGACCTTCTATGGCGTTATCCCAGAGATAAAAACCACCCAGGTTAAATCCGGCTAGGTTTATATCGGCAATAGAAACGCCTTCTCTTGACATCTCTGCTACCCAAGGGTTGTAGTTGATATCCAAATCGCCTAAACAAGTAGTTACTTCAGGACCGTTTTTCCAGTAAGAACCTTTACTTTCGATATACATTTTGTTAATTGCCAGGTTAAGGTTTTGAATTAAATTATCGGGTGTTCCAAAAGTATCGGTACCGGTAAGTTTCCAGGGCTGGATTTGGACAACAGCTTTTAATTTGTCTCCGCCGCCGGAAGCAAGCCCCATTTCTAACTGCACATTATTCAGAGAACGTAAACCGTTTGCTTTATCCCATTTGGAACTGTTTTCGACATAGCCTTTGAATCTTAAATCTTCAGCAAAAGCTGACAAACTCATTAATATCGCAAGCGCTAGAATACCAAAAATTTTAATTTTTTGCATCTAATATTTTTCCCCCTAAGATTAAGTTTCCATAAACATATACAACTAAGAAGATAGTCTGCTAAGTGTTTTACTAATAAGAAACTGCATCTAGAAAGAGGCGAGCATCCTTGTTTCCTCTCTCTTTCTAATTGGTTAATTCATAGTCTGCACTTTTTATCAAGTGGTTTCATCTGATTGCCTGTGGGGGAGCACCTCCTTTTTTGGCTGATTAGATGACTTATATCAGTCACTTGATGCTAAACAAATTCACTAATTATAAGCTGTTCCCTTCAGGTACATTTAGGTGCTTCTGTCAAGTGCTGGATAAAAAAAAGGCGGAGTTTTTTTCCGCCTTAAAGCCAGCTTATTTGATTAATCCGTTTAATTTCCTGAAGCACGGCTTCCGCTTTATCCACCTCTCTTATCAGAGGATGAGATAAGAGTCCTTGTCTAAAGATCCTCTTAGAACGCTTGGCTATGCCGTCTACAATTAGTCTTTCGCTAGAGGAAACCGAAACAATGAGCCCTCTTATAACCTCCGGCATTTTTCCCTGCTCGATTCTTGTTATCTCCCCTTTTTCAATAACTACCGGAAGCTCAGCGACACTGTCTGGGCTGAGATCTGCTAAAGCACCTTGGTTTTTAGTAACCACAATGGCTTTAGTTTGCCCCCTGGTTGCTTTAAGAAAGGGCACAACTACATCTTTATACCAGGGAACCGCTCTTTCTTTAAGAGCCTCGGGTTTTTCACCTTCAGATTTTTTATATTCAGCCTGTAGCTTAGCTTCGTTTTTATATAACACTTCTCCACGTGTAGAAGATGCTTTCGCTTTATTATAAACGGCTGCAGTGTAGTAGTAGTAGCGAAGATACGCTACCGGCAAAAGGCCTAGAGTCTCTATAAGAAGTGGATCTAGTCCAAGCTTTGGAGCAAGCTCTACAATATTTACATCTCTACCTTGATAGTTAAGTTCCCCTAAAAAAGATAGGTGATTGAGTCCATAATATTTGAAATTGATCTTGGGCCAAATAGCCGAAAGATCCTCATCTTTCCCGGTTAAAGCCTTTACTACTCCTTTAATTAAGGAGGTCGGTAAATCACAAAAGCCTATGGCCTGAACCCCTAAGTAACGGTTAAAATAATCGATTACCATATTATTGGGATTTGTTAGAGCCAAAACTTTGGCTTTGGGAGCAACTAGTTTTAAGATCTGAGCAAATTCCTCCAGGTAAGGTAGTGTTCTTACCGCAAGAGAAGCTCCCCCGGGAATTATAGTTTCTTCACCAATTAACCCTAGTTCTAGGGGAAAACGTTCGTCCTCAGCTCTTTTTTGCATACCACCGATTCTAGCTTGTTGTAAAACATAGTCAGCTCCATCTAGAGCCTCTTTCAGATTCGTGGTAGCCAACACAGTTATTTTTTCACCGGCTATATTACCACATACTCTGGCTACATCCTTAAGTTTTTCTTCTGTCCTACCGTTTAATACCACTTCTACATTAAGATCACTTGCATTTAATGCCTCTATTAGATGTGGTGTATAGTAACTACTACCTCCGATAACTGCTAATTTCATAGACTTCACCCCGCTTTAGAACAATTTTCTCTCTCAAAGACTAAAAACCTGCCCGAGTTGCCCGCTACCTCTGGCAGGTTTTTAGAAGTGTTTTCACGAATCAGTACAAAGATAACACTAAAAGGTGGTAGAATAATGGCTTGTACAATCGCGGTGATACCTGCTGCTGGCTTGGGTACAAGGATGCGTCCCTTAACCTATTATGTGGCTAAAGAACTCCTTCCCCTAGGGAGTCTACCAGCCCTAGATTATATCATGCAAGAACTGGCAGAATGTGAGATTACCGATGCGGTATTAGTCAGTTCAGAAGACAAAAAACCATATTTTGAGTTTTATGCCGGCGAGTGTCTAAAAAGATATGGCATTACCTGCCACATAACACTCCAAGAAAACCCTATGGGTCTTGGCCATGCAGTTTTATGCGCCAAGGAAGTTGTTGGCAATAACCAGTTTGTAGTAGCTCTGCCAGATGACATTTTAGTAAAAGAAAATGCTACAAAAAAGCTGATTGCTGCTGCTGATTCAGTTTGTGGTTCAGCGATTTTAGGTCTTAGGGTAGACAGGGAAGATGTGGAAAAATATGGTATTATAAAAGCTCAAAAAGATAGTCTCTTGGTAGATAGCTTTATCGAAAAGCCTAAAAAAAGTGAAGCCCCTTCCAACTTGGCAATTGTTGGACGCTACTGTTTTTCACCTCTTTTATGGGCTGAGCTTGAAGCACATCTAGCTAAGAAACTAGCTACTAATGACCCCAAAGAATTAGATCTCACCGTGCCGATGAACAGTTTAATTGCCTCAGGTCAAAAAATTATAGTTTCAGAGTTTAATGGTATCAGGCATGATACCGGTAAGATGGACGGTTACCTTAAGGCCTTTTGTGAACTGGCCAATTCTAAGAGGTAACCCCTAAAGATACGGTTATATACTTTTAGTTTGAAGACCACTTCTTTAATCGCTTACTCTTTAACAACCAAAAAACAGGAGAGGAATTTAGTTACCCCTCCTGTTTTTTCTGTAGTAATGATATTTAATCAAAGCTTATCCAAATGACTATTCTGCAATTAACTCGGCTTCTTCGGGAACTTCATCAGTAACTTCATCAGTAACTTCATCAGTAACTTCATCAGTTACTTCATCAGTTACTTCCTCTTCAACTTCTTCTACTTCATCTTCTTCATAATCGAAGCTTGAATAATCATCGGTTTCATCAACTGCAGGCTCTTCCTTCTTCTTGCCACAACCAACCAACATAGTCACCATAAGCAAAGCAACTAAAACCAGAGCCAGGTACCTACGTAAAGATTTGTTCATAATTTCGTGGTTTTTCTCATTGAAAAACCACCTTCACCTCCAAGTATTCTTTGATATTTTCGGGGCGATAGAACACCGAAAAACTACTACTACCTTAATACATTGTTTCTCCTACAACCTAAAAGACCTTGTTTGGGTTTATTACCCAGGTAAATTAAGCTTTATGTGCTAGCCAAACTAATTACTTTTATTTTAGAACTAACTCCAAATTCACTATAACAACCCAACTAAATATTGTCAATACAGGTCTTTTTTTCCAATTCAAGGTTAATTTACCTATCCCACCTTCTATACTATTTATTATATTAGTTACCTAAGACTTTTTTATTTCCTTCCTTAAAAGACAAATTAATCATAACACTAGCTAAAAAGAAAAAAAAGCAAACTGGAAGCTCTTTTTGAGCTTCCAGCAGCTTTTTTTAATTACTTTTTGTATTTATAGCATTCCTAACAATAATAGCTTTGCCTTGCTGTTCAATGCAACCTACCGGACAAACCTCGACACACTTCCCACAGTTTGTGCACTTAGAGTAATCTACTCCGGCCAGATTATTTAGAACATGAATGGCATCTGAAGGGCAAGCTTTCTCACAGCGCATACAACCAATACAACCGACAGAACACCACTTACGTACCTGGGGTCCTTTTTCAATTGAACGGCAACGCACATGGACTCCCATAGAAACCGGTCTAAGTTCAATAATATCTTTCGGACAGGCTTCTACACATTTATTACAACCGGTGCATTTCTTTTCATCTACTTCCGGAAGGCCCTCTTCGCTTAATTTAAGAGCTCCAAAAAGACAGGCTTTAACGCAGTTGCCCAATCTCACACAGCCATAAACACAACCTTTAGGTCCTCCCGAAGCACCGACGGCAGCCCGGCAATCCTGCAGTCCGTCATAGAGCGAACGGAGTTTAGCGTGTTCATAATCGCCACCGCACATTACCTGGGCGACTTTACGTTCCTCCATTTCATCGGCAGCTACCCCCATGATCTGGGCAATTCTATCGGTAACGGCTCCTCCACCGGGAATACAACCATTGGTTGGCATTTCCCCTCTAGATACGGCTTCGGCAAAAGCTCTGCAACCAGCAGCCCCACAGGCACCACAGTTTACTTTGGGCAATACCGCTTCGATCTCGTCGATATGAGGATCACTTTCAACAGCAAACTTCCTTGAAGCAAGGGCCAGACCAAGACCAAAGACTAGTCCGAGAGAGCCCATGCAAATCAAGGAGAGAATAAGCGGACTCAAAATATCATCTCCTCTCAGCTAGGCAAAATTCCCGTAAAACCCATAAAAGCCATCGCCATAATACCTGCGGTAATAAGGGCAATTGCCGGGCCACGGAAAGCTTCCGGAATCAAGTCTTCTTTCATATCTTCTCTTATGCCGGCCATTAGGGCCAAAGCTAAACTAAATCCGACACCGCCACCGAGTGCAAAAACTACGGTCTCAATAAAAGAGTAGTTTTCACGCACAGCCATAACGGCCAGACCTAAAACAGCACAATTAGTAGTGATAAGAGGTAGGAAAATACCTAAAGCCCGATGCAAGGCCGGAGTATTTTTCTTCATAACCATCTCAACAAACTGCACTAAAGTGGCAATGGTTAAAATGAACACAATGGTCTGCATATACTCAAGCTCAAAGGGGATAAGAATGTAGTGGTTAAGAAGCCAGGTTACAATACCGGACATAACCATTACAAACGTGGTAGCAACACCCATACCTAATGAGGTTTTGATTTCCTTGGATACTCCCAAAAATGGGCAGTTGCCAAGAAACCTAGCTAAAACAAAGTTGTTTACCACCGCCGAACTGATAAAAAGCAGCAAGAGTTTTGGCATTCTTTTTTACCCCCTTCAAGCTGCCAGAGTGCGGTCAGAGATCTTTTTTAGCTCTCTTTTCCGCTTGGCATTGATATTGAGGAAATTGACCAAAGCCACGAGAAAACCAAGAATAATAAATGCTCCCGGAGCTTGGCCGAAGATTTGGATAGGATGGAAGCCCTCACCAAAAACTGTATAGCCAAAGATGGCACCCTTGGCCAATAGCTCTCTGATAGCAGATAACAGTACTAAGCCCCAGGTAAAACCGACTCCCATACCAAGACCATCTAGGGCTGAAGCCACAACACCGTTTCTGGAAGCAAAGGCTTCGGCACGGCCAAGAACGATACAGTTAACCACAATCAGAGGAATAAAGATGCCAAGCAGCCTATAGATATCCGGAAAATAGGCCTTCAAAGCTAAATCCACAATGGTAACAAAAGTCGCTACCACAATGATATAGCTTGGAAGTCTAACCTCATCTGGAATCACCTTCCGAAGAAGTGAGATCAGAATGTTAGACATAACAATAACAAAAGTAGTGGCAATGCCCATCGCCAGTCCATTCATAGCGGTGGTAGAAACTGCCAGGGTAGGACAAAGACCGATTAACATCACAAAGTTGGGGTGCTCTTCCCATAAGCCTTTTATAAACTCATGCCCTAGATTCCTTTTTGCCATCTCAAGCACCCTCCTTTACTGTACCGTCAATTAAAAACTGTTCCAGATTCTTTAGGGCCTTTTGCAGCGCACTAGCTACTCCTTTAGAAGAAATGGTAGCTCCGGCAACACCCTGAATGTCTTTACCTACTTCATAGGGGTTACCTACTGCTTTATCGGTAAACTGCGAGGTAAATTTCTCTCCGGTAATTAACGATCCCAGCCCTGCGGTTTCAGACTGTTGCAACACGTCTATACCAAGCACTCTCTCTAAAGTGCCCTCTAAAGCCAACATGAGGACGATATCTCCACCGTAACCCTTAGCTTTAGAGATAACAGCGACCCCCACCAGTTTTCCCCCTGAAATGGCCTGATAGATCTCAAAGGCAGGAGTTTTTTCCGCAGCTGGTTCGTCACTAGTACCAAGAGCACTCTCTTCCGGCTTGGAGACATCGACCTCGGTTGCAAATAGTGAGTCTAGATCATAATCGTCAGAGCTTTCAGAAGTGTCGTTAGTAGTTTTAGTATTTACATCGACATCAGCCGCAAAAAGCGCCTCTAAGTCATAATCATCAGTGTCAGGTTCTTCCTCTGGACCTACACTAACATCATCAACTTCAATCCCAAAATCAGCCCAGTTAAACTCTTCTACCTCAGGCTCAGTTACGGTTTCTTCTTCGGGAGTGGTAATCTCTTCTTCGTCTAAGCCCTCCAAGCCCCAGGCAGACCAGTCAATATCAACCTCCGGTTCGTCTTTTGACTCAGCTTTAGCTACACTTTCCAGTGGTTTAGCGTCTGGATCCCATTTCCATTCAGCGTTTAGACCGTTTTCTTGTCTTACACTTTCTACCAGACTTTTAAGCTCTTTATAATTAGTAACTTTAGTAATCTGTGAACCCTCAGGCAAGAGTTTTTCCGCCACAATCCTCATCTTGTCGCTTTCTCTAGCCTTAATTATGGGTGAAAACTTCTCATTGGCCAGGGTCAAAATCGCACCTGAAACCAAAGAAATAGCCATTAAAACTATAACCATCCGAGCAATACTATTTTTTTTCAATTAAAAGTTCACCTCCCGTAAATACGGGGTCTAGTGGCACGGTTAATAAGTGGGACGGTTGCATTCATAAGCAAGATAGAATAGCTGACACCCTCAGGCATTCCGGCACCATGACGAATCAGCATCACCAAAACCCCAATACCGATGCCAAAGATCCACCTTCCCTTTGGTGTTACAGGAGAAGTCACCATGTCGGTGGCCATAAAAAGTGCCCCTAGCATGAGACCTCCGGCAAACAGTTGAGCCAGTGGATTAAGACCCATTATTAAGGAGATAACTATCACGGTACCTAAAACACCGCTGACAATCCGGTAATCGATGTAACCTTTTATCAAAAGATACAACCCGCCGATTAATAAGGCAAAAGCCGAAGTCTCTCCGATACAGCCGGGTACAGATCCCCAAAAGAGATTGCTAAGAGGTATCTTGGTTGTAGCCGCAAGAGGCGTAGCCGAGGCAATGGCATCATAACCGGCAGGAGACAACCAATTGGTCATTATTGCCGGAAAAGAGGCTGTTAAAAAAACTCTCCCTACTAAAGCTGGGTTAAAGGGATTAGCCCCTAAGCCTCCATATACTTGCTTACCAATGATAATAGCCACTGCGCTTCCCAAAGCAGCTATCCAAAGGGGTACTGTAGGCGGCAGATTCAAAGCCAACAGCATTCCAGTTACAATAGCTGAACCATCGGAGACTGTAAGAGGTATGCCTCTAAGTCTTTGCCAGATTACTTCTGTAGCTAAAGCTGCGCCAACTGAGGTTAAAACCACAGCCAGTGCCCGCCAGCCAAAGAAGAATACCCCCGCAGCTATGGCCGGAATTAAAGCTATAGCTACCGAGTACATAATTCTTTTTACCGTATCTTGTGCCCTAATATAAGGCGAAGAAGATACAATGAGCAGATCTTCAACCATTCATATCCCTCCTTAGGCTGTAGCTACAGGTGTAGATCTTTTATGATTCTCAGCGTCACGTCTTTTTTGCATAGCAATTTCCATCTTGCCTACCTTAATCCACTGGACCAGATGACGTTTGGATGGACAGACATAAGAGCAGCAGCCACATTCGATGCAATCTAAAAGACCCATGGACTTAGCTTTGTCTAACCCACCTTTACTGACATACCTTTCAAGCATATTGGGCATTAAATGCATCGGACAGTGGTCTACGCATCTAGCACACCTGATACAAGGATCCGGCTCTCCAATTACAGGACTCTCTTTTTCACTTAATATTAAAATACCCGAGGTCCCTTTTACGACCGGTTCGTCTGTCTCATGAATAGCAATCCCCATCATAGGACCGCCGTAGATAATGCGGCCGATCTTTTCTTTGGTACCACCGACAACCTCAAGTAGTTTGTCCATGGTTGTTCCAATTGGAACAATGAAGTTACCTGGGTTATTAACAATGCTACCTGTAACCGTAACAGCTCTTTTAACAAGCGGCATACCGGTTTTAATAGCTTCGGCTATGGCAACAGCGGTACCCACATTGATAACTACAACACCCACCTCATAAGGCAATGTCCCCGAGGGTACTTCTCTATTTAGAACAGCTTTAATCAGCTGTTTTTCGCCACCTTGAGGGTATTTAGTCTTTAGCAGTACCACTTCGCAGTCTGAGCCACACCTGCTAGTTAAAAACTCTAAACAGTCTTTTTTGTTATCTTCAATACAGATCTTAATATGATCTGCGCCACAAGCTTTGGCTGCCGCTTTCATACCATAAAACAAATCGTCTGTCCGCTCCAGCAAAGTTCTGTGATCACAGCTTAGATACGGCTCACACTCAGCTGCGTTTATAAGCAGATATTCCACATCTTTCCCTTCTGGAACACAAAGCTTTACATGTGTCGGGAAAGTCGCACCTCCCAAACCTACAATGCCTGAATCGCGAACAATATCTACAATCTCTCTTGGAGTTAATTCCTCTAAGGGTTTATGAGGTTTAATGCTGGGATCTAGTTGATAGTTACCATCATTATTAATAAATATTGCCGGTCCTCTCAGACCGCTTGGAAGAAGTGTAGAGTCGATTTTTTGTACTGTACCCGAAACACTGCTGTGAACCGCAGCACCGATATAAGCATCGGTATCAGCGATCTTTTGTCCAACCAGAACCTGGTCGCCTTTTTTTACAAGTGGTTTGGCCTCCGCTCCGATATGCATTTTTAGCGGAATAATAACCACATCCGAGGCTTTAACTTCCACAAACGACTTGCTACAGGTAAGTTCCTTGTGGTAGTTTGGATGGACACCTCCCTTAAACGACTTTAACACCTAAATCACCTCCAAAAATCTATTAAAAACACTGAAAAAATGGTGGCCACAGCCACCTGCTATATCGTGGTTTACTTATTTAACCTTCTACAACCCCGAAGGTTATCCTGCCTGCTTAATCTATAGATCACTTCTCCCATTTAAAAAAATTACACCAGAGTCTCCTATCTGTCAAATGTCTCTTTTAACTGAAAAACAAATATACTTCCCTCAGTATATTCGCTAAACCTAGCCGTTTATGAAAGTGACCAATAGCTAGTTTAGCTAAAATTATTACCCCAAAGGCTTCAAGTATTAACCCTGTGGCGTTTTCTTAGCCTAATCTGCTAGAGAGTCAGAATGGCTAAGGCTTTTATTTAAGCAAGGTAATCGAGTCTTTATCAAATAAAATAAGCCCATCTTTTTTCATTTTTGCCAATTCGCGTGATAAGGAAGTGCGTTGCACACCGATTTTTTCAGCTAAAGCCTTTTTGGTTATCTCCAGCATAATATGTTTGGAATTTTGTTTCTTGCTTTCATATTTAAGGAAACTTAAGACACTTTCCCGAATCGTTTTGTTAACATAGTGCTTAATCTTATCTCCGAGTAAAAAGGTATGATCGGCAATAAATTCCAGATAGGTACGCAAAAAGAGAGGGTTGGTGCAAAGAAGATCAAATAACAGCTCTTTGCTAATTTCCAGTAGCTTAGAGGGTGAATTTGAGGTTATAGTCAGTGGATAATAAGGATTTTTGGAAAACAGAAGGTTCCCACCTAAGATATCATCGTTATAAAATTCAGCGATGCTTAGTAAATTCCCCGCCTCATCAATCCGCTCTACAACCACTTTACCCTCTAAAATGATCTCTAATTTTGAGCATTGTTCTCCCTCAAAATGAATGATGCTTTTTTTCTTAAAACTCACAATCCTAAACGTTCCCCGGCGAAGAAAACTTTCTAAATCGTCTTTGGGCAAAGGTTTTAACAGGGTCAGGTTTTTAACTAAACTCAAAGCTTTTTCATCCATATTAATGCCCCTTTGGAGTTACCAAGGTAACACTTTTTTAAATATTATAATGCTATAATGATAAAAAAATCAACGAAAGAGGCCTGGTTATGAGTTCAATTACCCTGGTGCGCATCCTGTTTTTGGCGCTTTTTATAATTTTAAGCTTAAATGGTAAAATGATGCTCTGGTTAATGCTTTTTGCCCTCAGTTTAGTCCTGGCCTTTATTTTTGGCCGAGTTTATTGCGGGTATATCTGCCCCCTAAACACTTTAATGATTCCCGTAGACTCTCTTTCAAAAAAGCTTAAGATCCAAACAAATAAGATACCAAAATGGTTAAGCTATGAAAAACTGCCCTGGATTTTTTTGGTTTTAAGTATAGCCATCATGATACTTGGGAAAAAGGTGTTTCATAAAAACATTCCCATACTGCTGAT
>JAHDNZ010000049.1 GCA_018435125.1 Bacillota bacterium
TTCCTAGCCTGCATTTATTAAATGCAGTTCATTAACGAGGTTGAAACATTTCTTAAATGTTTCCCTGTTTAACTAACATCTGTCTTACAGTATCTCCGAAGAGAGATACTGTCGCTTTGTTCAGTTTTCAAGGTTCTTTGTCGCCAAAGTGGCGAACATCATTATGTTATCATTTTTTCGAGACGCCGTCAACCACTTATTTACTATTTTACGAAGTTTCATGAGGGCATTTTAGCAAGATTTCTTCGGACAAGATTGTAGTTTACACCTTAACCCGTTTATTGTCTAGTCCTATTAAATGAGCATTTTTATCCAAATAAAGCATAAATGGGTAGCCCAATACCCCTACAGATATAAATTCTCCTGTAAATATAGTTAAAACATTATACCAGTAAGGAAGCTTAAAAATAGCAGCCAGATAAGCACTTACCCCAAAAGTATTTAAAAGAATAGGCCAGGAGATCGCAGTTAGTTTATTTTTACTTTTGTTAGTTAAAATGGCTGCTACCAGAGTAATAAAAGTCCCTCCAAAAATATCCCATGGTCCTAAACCTGCTAGTATATTAGCCATAAAACACCCTGCGGTAACACCTAGGATTGTCGATGCATCATAATAAGGTAAAACCGTTAAAACCTCAGTTGCTCTAATTTGAATTGGATAACTGCCAAGAGTTCCCAAAAGATAAGTACCAACTCCATATATTGCGGCAATTATTGCAGCTTTGGTCAACTGTCTTGTTTTCATGGTGGTTCTACCTCCCGGGCTTTTTTTAAAAGAAATGACACTCTTTTTTCTGCGGCCTCTAAACGCAAGATAGCATACTCAACTAATTCTGGTTCAATGACTTGATCAAAATATTCCTTGGCTGTTGACCATTCAGCTATTGCATCTTGCACAGCTTGTTCCAAAGAGTAAGTCTCTAAAGAAGAGTGTTTTATCCAAACCACTAACTTGACCTCCTTTCATAAAAAAGCAGTCAAGTTAAGTATTACTCTCTCTAGAGACTCTTATACTTTTTATTAATTTAGGGCTTAAAGTTATTACATATCTCTACGTTCGAATTCCTCTTTTAGTTGGTCGTTTAGAATTTTAATATAAGTACCTTTCATACCTAGCGAACGAGATTGAATAACCCCAGCACTCTCGAGTTTCCTTAAAGCGTTAACAATAACTGAGCGGGTAATTCTAGCTTCATCGGCAATTTTACTTGCAACCAGAAAACCCTCGTTGCCTTCAAGACTCTCAAAGATCTTCTTCATCGCAGCAATCTCAGAAAAAGAAAGTGTGTCCACAGCTATTTGTACAGCTGCAAGTTTTCTAGCCTCTTGTTCTATCTCTTCATTGCGACTACGGAAAATCTCTAAAGCGGTGACTGTAGCACAATATTCAGCCAGAATAATATCATCGTCACCAAAATTATTTTCGGAACGAGTCAAGACTATGGTGCCTTGTCTCTCTTCGCGTCCTTTGATTGGAACAGCTAGCATAAATTGGTGGTTGAAAGGACATTCTTTAACATCACTAAAATGGCAAGTGGTTTCGGACTTCTCTAGTATTATAGTTTCATTAACACGCAGTAAGTTTTGGCTAATTGAATCATTAAAACAGCCACCTTTGCAAGCCTTGTCCACTGCTTGAACTTCAAAATTATCAGCATGATACGAACCAAGCAACTTACCTTTTCTGGCAATAATGTAGCAGTTTGCTTCAACATTATCACTGAGAATCTCTGCTAGTTCATCGTATTCTATTGGTTCGCCACCCACTTTTTGAAGTAGCATATTAACTTTTCTGGTCTTTTTCAGAAGAGAACTAGTCATCTCTGATCCTCCTTTTTTAAACCCATACTATGCCTAAAGCTATCTTATTTTCAATCTAAAGTATATCATAGCCAGACATTAGATCAAGGATTTTTTCTGAATTTTCATAATTCCCGTCTTCCTTCCAAAGCTTTACTCAATGTAACTTCGTCAACATACTCCAAATCTCCACCGAAAGGCATTCCACTTGCAATTTTAGTGACACAAATATCAAATGATTTTAGCAATCGTGCCACATACATGGCAGTTGCTTCTCCTTCAACATTGGGATCTGTTGCCAGGATAACCTCTCTTATCTTGTTTTCGTTTATTCTTGCTAGCAGTTCTTTAATTCTTAATTGTTCCGGCCCAATACCATCCATGGGAGAAATAGCTCCATTCAAGACATGATACAATCCTTTAAATTCGCGTGTTCTTTCCATGGCCAAAACATCCTGAGGACCATGCACGACACAGATAACTGATCTATCACGTCTTTCATCCGAACAGATAGTACAAGGATCATCATCGGTTAGGTTGCCACAAATTGAACAATAGCGGATCTTTTCTTTTACCTCAAGGAGTGCATCTGCCAAACTTTGCACTTTATCTTTAGGAGATTTAACTATATAAAAAGCCAATCTTTGTGCAGTCTTTGGTCCAATAGTCGGAAGCTTGCTCAATTCCTTAATAAGTTGAGCCAGCGATTTTGGCAGATGCATCGACAATACCCCCTTTTAAAATAGGTTTGGCATTCCCGGTATTTTAAAACCGCCATACAGTTTAGCCATTGCTTCTTCACTCATCTCTTTAGCCTGTTTCATAGCTTGATTAACTGCCGCTATAATCATATCTTGTAATATTTCAGCATCATCCTTATCGATGGCCGCAGGATCAATCGTAAGGCTAACAAGTTCTTGTTTGCCGTTAACTAAAGCTTTGACTGTCCCTCCGCCGGCACTGGCTTCTATGGTTTTTTCTCCCAACTCTTCCTGAAGTTTAACCACCTCTGCCTGCATTTTTTCAATTTGTTTCATTACCATATGTCGATTCAAACAATCATCTCCTTAATCAGGTTTAATAATAGTACCCCCGAATACTTCTTTTGTTTTCGCCAAAAAATCCGGATCCCTTTTAATCTCTGGATTTTCGTCTACCCTCAGCCTAATAGTTCTACCTGTCAATTCTGTTAATTGTTTTTCGATTAAACTTTTATTTTTAGGGTTTTCCACATTAGCACGATGAAATTCATATATTTCCGGAAAAGATATATAGAGATCTGTCTCGGTTAGAGCTACAGGTTTGGCTACATTTAAAAAAGCCCAAAATTCCAAAGTATCTTTTTTGGCTTTCAGTTTTTGCAAGATCTCATTCCAAAAACTATTAACATCACTGACTGTGCCATGAGCCTGACCTTCTTGAATCTTTTTTTCCAGTTCTAGGAGTCTTTTATTTTGTTCCTCAAAAGCTCTTGTTATTTCTAAAATAGCAGCGTTATCAACAGGCAAATCGTTTGACTTTTTTTCAGCTACTAACTTAATTAAGGCAAGTTCAAAAAATAGTTCCGGATCTGCGGTCTGTTTTCCTTTTTGGATGGCTTCAGCAAGTATTTCAATAACCCTTACTAAATATTTTTGGTCAAGGTTTGCTCCACAAGCTAAAAACTCTTTTCTGTCTTTGCTAAGAAGGATCTCTCCGGATTGAAGGGGAGCTTTTAGATCTGCTTTAACAACTAGGTAGCTTCTGGCAACTTGCATCGCACTGTCCATAAAATTGATTAGATCCTTACCTTCTGAAACAGCAGTTTTTATTAATTCTAAACCCTGACCTAAGTTTCTAGTCGTAAGCACCCCAAAAAAGGTTTCTAGGGCTTTAGCATCTGTCAACCCTAACATATCTTCAACGATCTCTATTGTTACAGAGTCTTCCGCAAAAGCTAGAGCTTGGTCGAGAAGACTTAAAGCATCTCGCATTCCACCCTGTGCGGTTTGGGCAATAATATTAAGAGCACCTTCTTCTACTTTAATGTTTTCTTCCTTACTCACCTCAAGCAATCTTTGAGTTATTATTTCTGCTGGAATCCTTCGAAAAGTAAAACGCTGACATCTTGACAGAATAGTAGCAGGTATTTTCTGAGGCTCAGTAGTTGCAAAAACAAATATTACCTTTTCAGGTGGCTCTTCTAATGTTTTTAACAATGCGTTAAAGGCTTCAATCGTAAGCATGTGTATTTCATCTATAATATAGACCTTATATCTTCCTTGTGTCGCCTTAAATCTTACAGTCTCACGTAGTTCTCTAATCTCATCTATACCGCGATTAGAAGCGCCATCAATCTCAAACACATCTAAAGAGCGTCCTTGTCTTATCGCAATACAGCTTTCACATTGATCACATGGATTGGAAGTTGTCCCGTTGACACAATTGAGTGCTTTAGCAAGTAGCCTTGCTGTAGTTGTTTTACCTGTTCCTCTTGGCCCTGCAAATAGATAGGCATGGGCAATGCGCCCTGTATCTATGGCGTTTTGCAAAGTCTTTACGATATGTTCTTGACCTACTACGGCTGAAAATTTCTGTGGACGCCATTTACGGTATAAAGAGAGCCTTCCCATACCTTTCCCCCCTTTATCTAAATTTAATAAACGAAACTATAAGTCTGCTCCCAAGAAAGACCCCTTAGAGATATTCTCTCGTTTTTTTAATAATTCCTTGTTCAAGCTAGGAAGATATCTTAGTTCAAAACTAATACTGCTAAAACCTTTGATTGGTATCTTTTCTTAATAAAAGGATTTACAAAAGGATTTACCTTTACCCTTTTATTTCGTTTGTTAATATTTTTTACCTTTATTTGTGTAGCTTCATGACCTATATTAAGTCCTTATTTATCAGGTTTGGACGGTCTGGAAATTTGCAAATAGAGGTAAAATTACCTTAGTTATTCCTTGGCTAAGTTAGTTATAAAAAAACTCTGTCAAGTTTATTTAATGACAGAGAATTAAAAGCCGTGCACCCATCTTCGATAGACACCTTCCAGACGTAACTTCGGTAGTAAACTCGGGTTAGGCGTCCCTGCGGCACCCAAAACGGTCCGCTTACCGCTGCTTCCTTCCGGACCTGACGGGTTTTACGGGGTTTCGTCGCGCAGGACCAAACCGTCAACATCACTTACCGAAGGCAGACTCTACAAGGCGCTACCTTGGATGGGAATTCAACCCCGCTATAGCGGATTGCGGGTATAGGGCACCGCTAACTCCCCGTCTAGCACGGCAAATATTATATTCTAAATGGCGGAGGGAGTGGGATTTGAACCCACGGAGGAGTTTCCCCCTCACACGCTCTCCAGGCGTGCCGAATCAGCCGCTCTCGCATCCCTCCAAAATAGAATCCAACAAGTATACACCTTAATTTGGTTGCGAAATTTATTATACCATGGACTAGAGATCATGGCAAGAAAAAGGTGGCGGAGAGAGTGGGATTTGAACCCACGAGGCGCTATAAACACCTACCGCTTTTCGAGAGCGGCTCCTTCAACCTCTCGGACATCTCTCCCAGCTTTGTTATTATACTATGCCCCATTACCTTTTTCAATATGGCTGAAGCTAAACTGACTTTAAGAGTTTTTCAACTCGCTACCTTCCTTGGTTGATCTAAGCTTTTTAAAAAACTCCTTTAATAAAGCGCTGGCCTCCTTTTGGAGGACACCTGTTACTACTTCAACCTGATGATTTAAACGCGTATCTTCTAAAGTATTGTAAAGCGAAGTTACCGCCCCAGCTTTTGGATCTTCGGCCGCATAAACTAGTCTTGTCAGCCGCGAATTGATAACTGCTCCTGCACACATTAAACAGGGCTCTAAGGTCACATACATCGTACACCCACTAAGACGCCATCCGCCTAACCTTTGACAGGCTTCTTCAATAGCCAGAATCTCAGCATGAGCCAAAGCTGATTTGTCAATTTCACGTCTGTTGTACGCCCTAGAAATTACCTCTTCACCTTTAGTTATGACGGCTCCGATAGGCACTTCACCTAAGCTGTAGGCTTTTTTTGCTTCCCTAAGAGCTAACGCCATAAAATATTCGTGTTCCATAGCCTAAAAAAGTGGTGCTTTGGCTAGAGCAATCATAGATAAAAAGGCTCTAATACCTAATTCAATGTCTGGTTGCACCGAAACTACTGTCCTTGGGTCTATCTGTTTAGCTCCTGGTAAAACAGCTGCTTGCTCAGCCATTTCGCTAATAATAAATTCTACCTTAATCTCAACTGGCTTAGATGTAACAATAGGTTTGATCTTCCCTTCCTGCCAGGCTTTAATAGCATCTTCAGCTGCTTCTTTGATAAGAAGACTGCTCTTTTCAAGAGATAGCGAAGCTGCTGCGGAACGCCCAAACGCTTCCTTAACAACAACTCGTAAGGCAGATGGCGAAAACTCTTTAACTTCATTTGCCAGAGCCTGGTCTCCGGAATATAGTAATACCGGTACACCATTAAAACCACAAAGAAGAGTATTCATATAGCTTTCTCCCGCTTCAACTCCGTTAATCCACAGCCTTAATCTTGAAGTATAGGTGTGATCTAACACAGCTAATGATGTTCCAAGGCGAGCATGGTAGCCAATAAACATAGCTACATCAACTCTATCATGCCCAATAATCATGGGGAAAGGACGAGCGGACCCAGAGATAAGCTTAGCTTTGGGATTAAGGTTTGTCAGACGTAGATTTACGCCTTCGTTATGAGCATCTGTAACATAGATCTCGTTAGCTCCTGCCTCTAGTGCTCCTAGTATGGCTGCATTAACATCGCTTTCCATAAAAGTTCTACCTAATTCATAATTAAGGGCACCATCTAAAACAAAAGATCTGTTGGCAACTCCACTTATACCTTCCATATCTGCAGATATTAAAACACGCATCTTTTAGCCCTCCTAAAATACGGTTACCGTTTTTTTGGTAAATTTGCTTCCTCGTAGATGTGTGGCAGAGCAATTGATATTATGCTTCAGTTTTAAGCACCGATAAAAGCAAAAACCACCTCTCTCAGATTTATTATTTATCTTCTTTTTACTCCAATTAATACCTGCTTCTAGATGATTAAACCTTACAACTACTTTTACAATATTTGAATCAATTTAGTTTCTTTAGAGGAATATGCCTCTAAAAAATCTTACCTTAATTCCTAGCAGGATTGGACTTTATTATAGAGAAAATAACTTATGATGTCCTTTGTTCTAAATTAGCCAAGGTGGGGTATTTAAATGCAGAATTTGTACAAGGTTAAATGCTCTTGTGGAAGCAAAAAACGCTATATAGATTGTTGTTTTGTTCAACCAAACTCATGGGATAAAATCATGAACAGGCAAAAAATTGCCACTTCTTTACGTTGGAAGATCATAGATTTTGCAGCCTCAAAAATGCCCTCTCAAACAGAAGAGGCTCTGAAAGTATTTTTTGGAGATACATATACCAAGACCACTGATATCTCAGATGAAAAAATGGGCCCCTTTCTTGATTGGTATATTCATGATTATCGGCTCCTCCCGGAAAACCTCTCTCTTATTGAAATCTTCTTTGAAAATAGAGCTGCCTTAGATGATGTTGAGAGATTCCTTACCTCCGGCTGGTTGTTAAGTTCAATTAACTGTTACCAGGTTGTGGAAGTTAAACCTGGTTACTGGCTGCTTTTAGAAAATATTATCACTGGTGAAAAGCATTTGGTAATAAACCCGGAGCTCGCTGAAATGACTCCTCCCTGGTCTATCTTTGTTGGGCGTTTAGTACCTCTTGGCGAAGTCTTCGAAATTGACTTTATTCACCACACCTTACCACCAACTGCCTTAAATAATTTAAAAGAGCTTCTACTTGCATGCTTTGCAAAAAGAAGTAGCGAGTATCAACATTTAGATTACCCCAACTACATTCGAACTCAAGTTTCACCAACACTGCCTCGTTTAGTTCTTGATAATATTGATGCTTTCGACCTCTCCCCATTAATGGCTTTAAATAAAGAGCTTTTAGCTTATAAAGATGTCCTTTGGTGGCTCTGTACCTCTTTCTTTAGCAAAACCTTGGTTAAAAAGCCTGCTAATTTAGGTAGATTATTACACCAGCTAGCAGATACTAATCTTTTCGACGAGGCATTAAATTCTTGGCCAAACGGCTTAGATGCAACTAATTTGGAGCTTACAACCTATTTAACTTGGTTAGAATTTATCGATGCGTGCCTCGTGATTCATTATGGTAAAGAGCCAGCCTATGATTTTAATATTAAATCCCACCTGCTGTGTTTAAAAAAGCCTTCCCAACCTGTTTTCCAGCCACTAAAAGTTACTAGAACCAAAATCAATGCCGAAAGCCAAGCCTTGGAAAAAGTCTCCTCGGTTTTACACACCCATATGGTAAAACGCTATCCAGACAAACAGATTGAAGCTGCCATTCAGATCTGGCAGCATTTCCTTGGTGAAACGACTGTTGTTCCCGAAATAAGAGTCCCGGAAACATGGGCTGGCGGTGTAGAATACTGCCTGGCTAAATTATTAGCTCTACCCATAACTCAAAAAGAATTAGCTGATGAGTATGCTGTTTCTTCCGGTTCAATTTCTCGTATCTACAATCTTATTTCTAAAAAAATTAATTTAACCTCTCTTGATAAAAGTTGCTTTTTAAGCTGAAAAAGGTCTGCAATTTGCAGACCTTTTTTTATTTGTTCTTTTTGGTTACAGCCGTAAATTGTTTCATGCGCCATTCAGGAGCTGTTAAAGCAGTGCCAACCACAACTGCCAAAGCACCGACATTTAAGGCTGCTGCAACATTTTCCGGTTCGTTAAAGCGACCTTCGGCAATAACCGGAACCCCTGCATTTTTGACTAAACCCTGCAGCATTGCCATATCCGGACCTTTATCCAAGGTGTGTTTTGAATACTCGGTATAACCAGACATTGTGGTGGCCACAATATCCGCTCCTAGTTCAGCTGCTTTTAGGCCTTCTTCTTCGGTGGAACAATCTGCCATAACAAGCAGGTGTAGCTCATTGTGAATTCTATCAATAAGGTCTTTTAAGGTCTCCTTATATGGTCTTTGCCTTGGTGTAGCGTCAACAGCAATTATATCTGCACCGGCCGAGGCTACTAGTTTGGCATCGGCAAAAGTTGGTGTAATATAAACCTCACAGCCAGGGTAGTCCTTTTTTATAATACCAATAATCGGTAAGCTGGCTACTTCACGAATAGCTTTAATATCATCAAACCCATTGGCTCTAATACCTACAGCACCACTCATTTCAGCTGCCTTAGCCATAGCTGCCATAATTACCGGTTTACGAAATGGACTGCCTTCTTTAGCTTGACAAGAAATAATAAGTCCACCTTTTAACTGTTGAATAATACTCATTTCTATCTCTCCTCTAACTAAGATCATTTCTTTTGCTCGATTTTACCACGTGTCTTTTCTACGTTGTTAAGTACCTCATCACTTAAACTCACCCCGGCTCCTTTTAGAGCTAAAACCAGGGCTCCTAGTGATGGTGGGTAAACTGGTGGAATCACTTTAGCGTTGCAGATAGCCTCGTAAACTTCATTTTTAAACGGTTCAAGGATTGGTTTGCCTGCTTTCCACACACCCCCTGCCGTTGAAACCAGCGGGCTATAACCAGTAAAATCCACCTTTTCTGCTGCTGCTTTAACTAATAAAGCCAACTCATGTGCAGCAAACTTCATTATTTCTAAACAAACTGGATCACCAGCATTGGCACCGTCTCCTACCAATTTGGAAAGCTTAGCTAAATCAGCTCGCTCCATATCAGCTGAATAGATCTTGGCGTGAACACCCCAAAGATCAGTAGTCTCAAAATAGTCAATTAGGGCCTCGGTTAAAACTGTTTTAGGGCCACGCCCTTCAAGACCTTTACAAGCAGCTGAAAGCCCCATAAGTGCTATTTGATAAGCGCTGCCTTCATCTCCCATATAATAACCCCAGCCACCTACACGGGCACGGTTTTGATTTGCATCAACCGCAAGAGCTACTGAACCTGTACCGCCAATAACAACTACCCCAGGTTCTCCGGCCGTAGCTCCGGCCCAGGCTGTAACAGAGTCATGTTCAAACTGAAAATGGTCTACTTTTACATAATCCTGTAAAACTTCCCAGATTAAACTTTTCATTAATTCGGAAGCCCCTGTCATGCCAAGCACAACATGCTCAAATTTTATATGCGTAAGATTGGCTTCTTTTAAAGCATTAGTTAGCGAATCAGAAAGAGACTTCTTACAGCGTTGTTTAGCGCCTTCTTCATGTAAATGATTGGCAGGACCACCTAAACCAGCTCCCAAAATATGCCCGTCTGTTTTGGCAACTACACTTAAAGTTGTACTTTGTCCTCCATCGACAGCCAGTACATAACCCATAAAAATACCTCCCTCTACCTGTGAAAAAGATCCAGGCTGATATCCAGTGACGATGCCGAATGTGTCAAGGCACCAACCGAAATAAAATCAACACCGGTTTTGGCTATAGCTGCTAGATTCTCCAGTTGAACATTGCCACTTGCTTCTACCAGAGCTGCTTTATTTATAATCTTAACCATAGCAGCTATTTTTTCAGGCAGCATGTTATCAAGCATAATGACATCAGCTTTGGCCGCTATAGCTTCTCTTACCTCATTTTCATTTTCTACCTCAACCTCAATTTTTACCATGTGAGAAACATTTTTCCTTACCATCTCTACAGCAGGTCTAATACCCCCGGCTACAGCGATGTGATTATCTTTGATTAGTACGGCATCATCTAGACCCATGCGATGGTTTACACCGCCGCCTTGTCTTACAGCATACTTCTCTAAAAGTCTTAAGCCTGGTGTGGTTTTCCTGGTATCAACAATCCAAACCCCATATTTGGATACTACCTCCACCATTTTAGAAGTCAGTGAGGCAATTCCACACATCCTCTGCAAAAAATTAAGGGCCACTCTTTCTCCCCATAGTATAGGCCTTGCCGGGCCTTCAACTTCGGCAATCAATTCTCCTGCTGCCACCTTGGCACCATCTTGATATCGTAAGCGTATCTGAATATCCGGCGAAAGAAGCTGGAATGTTCTTGCTAAAACAGTGATTCCTGCGATAACTCCGGCTTGTTTGGCAATAAAATGCCCAAAGGTCTGTGTACCTGCCGGTACTATACTATCTGTAGTAATATCGCCTCTACCTAAATCTTCATTAAGAGACCTTTTAATTATTTCATCTACAATAAACCAGTTGAGTTCCATGCCCAGACTTCCTCTCCTTTAGAACTAAAAACAATCTGATTCATACGCAATGTCTCGTTTACCTCAGGAAAGTCTAGGCGATAATGTGCCCCGCGACTTTCTTCCCGTTGAAGTGCTGCCATAGCAATTAATCTTCTTACCATAGACATATTGAGATAGTGTTGAGTCAATAGCTCTCCATAAAAGCCGGGTATTCCGGTATATGTTTCAATTTCGGCCTGTAACAAGAGTATATTTTTTTGTAGGGTTTTTTTGTTACGAATAGTAGAACAGGCTAACTCAAATTGTACCTTCTGCTTAAGATCGGTTTCTGTGGTAACAACATTTGTTTTCCTAAGATGAGTGTTCACAAAAAAACCACTTTGAGACCTCCAAAGTGAGTTTTTAATCTTGTTAGCCGCTCGATAGGAAAAAACAATGGCTTCTAACAGAGAATTACTAGCTAAACGGTTGGCTCCATGTACACCGGTGCAAGCAGTTTCGCCGCAGGCAAATAAACCTGGAATCGAAGTTTCTCCGTAGCTATCGGTTAATATTCCCCCCATAAAATAGTGGGCTGCAGGGGCCACCGGAACCATTTCTACCTCTGGATTAACTCCTGCTTGCCGTAGCATATTATATATTTTGGGAAACCGATCCGCAAGCTTCCTTTTCATGGTACTGGTATCTAAGTAAACTACCTGCTCTTTTGATCTTTTAAGTTCTTTTAGAATACCCCTTACAACAACATCTCGAGGTGCAAGTTCACCTAAGGGATGGAGGCCTGACATAAAGCGTTCTCCCTGTTTATTAACAAGAATTGCACCTTCGCCGCGCACCGCCTCTGAAACCAAAAAACGAGGCCAGCCTTGTTTATAAAATACCGTAGGATGAAACTGAAAAAACTCCATATCCATAAGTTTAGCGCCTGCCCGATAGGCTGCCGCTACTCCATCTGCGGTAGCAACTTTAGGATTGGTATTATTTAAATAGAGTTGACCGGCTCCTCCTGTGGCCAATACAACAGCTTCTGCTATCACTAAAACCGGCTTTTGTTTCTCCTTGACATAAAAAAGTGCTCCTTTGGCCTGACCTTCTGCATCTAATACTATTTCCAACAGCTCTGTCTGGGTCCAAACTATAATATCCTCTCGTTTGAAAACAATCTCTGCTAAACATAAGGCAATTTCTCTGCCGGTTGCATCTCCTTGGGCATGTAAAATCCTTTGCCTGGAATGTCCGCCTTCTCTGGTCAAGGTTAGCCCCTGTTCGTCGCGATCAAAAAAAACCCCTCTGTTAATTAGTTCTCTGACCCTTGTCGGCCCTTCTTCTACCAAAGTTCTAACTGAGTCTAAATGGCAAAGACCAGCCCCTGCATTTAGAGTATCTTTGATATGCAACTCTTTGGTGTCTTCTCTTGATAAAACAACGGCAATACCGCCTTGAGCATAAAAAGTGTTTGATTCCAATAAACCTTCCTTGCAGACAAGCAGTACAGTTTTATTAGCAGCTAGTTCTAAGGCGGCATTTAATCCGGCTAGTCCAGCTCCTATGACTAAATAAGGATAGGTGACTCTTTCAATATTATCTGGCAAATTTAGCATAGAACTAACCCCCCCGTTACCACACTAGACCAAATGATCCTCCAACATACGCTTTAGGGGTATTTGGGCCTTACGGCTGAGATCGGCATTTATTTCTACCTCATATTGTTCTTTTAACAAAGCTATATAAAGATCATTTAAGGTTATCATTTTCATGCTGGTACATACCAAACTAGGAGATACCAGATAAAAAGACTTTCCCGGATATTTTAGTTGCAATTGGTTTAAAATTCCCTCTTCGGTAACAATAATAAACTCCTTGGCTGAAGATTCACCTATAAAATTTACTATTTTAGCTGTGCTGCCTACAAAATCCGCCATTTGTGCAACTTCTTGTCTAACTTCAGGATGTGCTACCACAACTGCAACGGAATGTTTATCCTTAGCTTTTAAAACATCCTCTTTGGTAATATTATTATGGCAATCACAATACCCATTAAAACCGATGATCTCTTTTTGTAGCACTTGGCTTTGCACCCATAGAGCTAAATTACCATCCGGAAGCATAACCACTTGCTTTTCTTTAAGCCCTTTGACTATTGATACCGCATTCGCAGAGGTGCAACAGATATCAGACAGTGCTTTAACTTCGGCCGAAGAATTTACATAACAGACAAAAGCTGCTTGAGGATATTTTTCTTTAAGTAAGATGACTTTTTCTAAAGTAGCACAATCTGCCAAGAAGCAGCCTGCTTCCGGCCTTGGGAGAAGCACTTTTTTATTGGGGCATAGCATTTTTACTGTTTCGGCCATAAAGCTAACTCCACAAATAACTAAAACATCAGCCTCAAGATCTCGGGCCTTTTTTGCCATCTCTAATGAGTCTCCGACAAAATCGGCGTTAGCCTGAATCTCCTTGCTTTGGTAAAAATGAGCCAAAACAACTGCTTTTTTTGCCTGTTTAAGCTCAGCTATCTTTTGCTCTGGTTTTAGCATTATCTCACCCACCTCTAACCTCTGATTGGAAAAAAAGCAGAAGAACCTAAGCTGGCTCTTCTGCAAAACTGCTTCTATCGCTGTGGTTGGCGACGAATCTCTACCTCTAAAGCTCCGACAATGCCACCCGCAGAAACACCCGGTTTACGTATTCTAACCATAACTTCTTTCACATCATAGGTGTCAAGAAGCTGATCAGCGATTGTTTGAGCTACTGCTTCAATCAGATTAAAATCTCTGCCCTCGACAATGTCTTTACAGATAGTATAGATATCTACCGGATTAAATCCCAAATCCGGATCGTCATTGTGAGCATTAATGGCAAAGTCAGTTACCAGTTCAACATCAACCTCTACAATTTGCCCGATCTCTTTTTCAGCTGCAAAAATCCCGTGGTAGCCATAAAAAGTCATTTTATTCATGCGAAACTTATCAGTCATGATCTTAGTGCCTCTTTATTTAGAGGCCTTCACCTCCCACAGCTTATTTGCAGCGACAGCCTACTTATTATCCGTTTCTTCTTGTTCTTGAGGTTTGTCGCTATTCATATCATTATTATTCTCTTGTGAAGCTTCCGTTTGAGAGTTCTTATCTGCCTCTTGTTTGTCGTTTTTCTGGTCTGAGTTCTCTAAATCAGCCAGGGTTTTACCGTCACAGATTAAGTCTATCTCCTCACGGGTTAGAGTCTCTTTTTCTATTAGAGCCTCGACCATTCTATCCAAAGTTTCTCTGTTAGTTTGAATTATTTCTTTAGCCTTAACATAACATTCGCCAATAAGTTTTCTAACCTCGGAATCGATTAGCCCGGCTACATCTTCAGAGTAATTGCGAGTATGGCTAAAGTCCCGTCCAAGAAAGACCTGTTCTTCACTCTTGCCAAAAACAACCGGACCGAGTATCTCGCTCATACCCCATTCGGTTACCATGCGCCTAGCCATCTTGCTGGTTCTTTCTAAATCATTTTGAGCACCGGTACTTACATCTCCAAAAACAACATCTTCCGCTACCCGCCCTCCAAGGACGTAAGTAATCATATTGAAGAGATCATTTTTAGTCATTGTATGACGATCTTCCTCAGGGAGTGTCATGGTATAACCGCCTGCAAGCCCTCGTCCCACAATAGTTACTTTATGCACTGGATCCCCACCTGGCAGCATTTTCCCAACTAAAGCGTGACCAGCTTCATGATAAGCGAAAATACTCCGGTCTTTTTGAGACATTATCTTTCTGGCCTTTGGCGGACCCATAGTAACACGATCTACGGCTTCTTCAACCTCGATACTGGTGATTTCCCGCATATTTTTGCGAGTCGCTAAAATAGCGGCTTCATTCATGAGGTTTTCTAAATCCGCACCCGTAAAACCGGGGGTCATTTTAGCCAAGGTTTCGGCATTAACACCTTCGGCTATAGGTTTGTTGCGCATATAGATGCGTAAAATCTCTTCGCGACCTTTAACATCGGGTCTGTCAACAACTACTTGACGATCAAAACGACCTGGTCTTAAAAGTGCTGGGTCTAGAACATCGGGTCGATTGGTAGCCGCTAAAACGATAATGCCCGTATTAGGTTCAAAGCCGTCCATCTCAACTAGAAGCTGGTTTAAGGTCTGTTCACGTTCGTCATGACCGCCACCTAAACCTGCGCCTCTTTGTCGTCCGACAGCATCTATTTCATCAATAAAAACAATACAGGGTGCGTGGCGCTTTGCCGTTTCAAACATATCTCTCACGCGTGAAGCACCTACACCGACAAACATTTCGACAAAATCAGAACCACTGATACTAAAAAACGGTACTCCTGCTTCACCGGCAACCGCACGGCCAAGAAGTGTTTTACCGGTTCCCGGAGGACCAACCAAGAGAATTCCCTTAGGGATTTTAGCACCCATACTGGAATACCGTTTGGGATTTTTCAAAAAATCTACCAACTCGTTTAATTCCTGTTTCGCCTCATCGACACCGGCTACATCGGCAAAAGTCACTTTTACCGATGACTCGGTATGCATCTTAGCCCGGCTCTTGCCAAATGAGATAGTACGATTCCCTCCGCCTTGAATTTGGTTGAAAAATACTATCCAAAGAACTGCCATTAGCAACAACAAAAAAACATTGGGCAAGAAACCAAGCCACCATGGTGCGCTTTGCTCTTGTGCAATCTTGACGTTTACACCAAGACTTGTCAGCTTGTCCAACAGATTGGTTGAAGCCCCTGGAAAGAGTATAGTTTCGAACTTAACCTCTTTACCGTTTTCAATATAGGTTCCCTGAGCATATGACTGTCCTATAAACCTAAATTCACGTATAGAGCCACTTTCAATCTTTTGAATTAGATCTGAATAGGCTAATTCCTGAACCTTCTCGGTTTTTGTAGCTAGGCTAGCGACACCATAAATCATAATAATAGCAATTAATACATATATGGCTAAGCTTCTAAGAATCCTATTCATCAAATGCCCTCCTCCCGGAGGCAGCCAAATTTATAATTTACTCTGCCTTGACATTTATTCAGAGTTATTATAGCACAGGGCTACCTGCCTGACAACTTCGTACAATACGTAAAACTAAGCACTGTTTAGTGTTTTCATCAACTTTGTAAGCTTCGCTAATGCGAAAACCCACTACCCAAACGATATTATCCTCGGCATCGACTAACAGGGGAATCTGTCTTCGTAAGCGTTTGGGTACTTTCAAATCAATAAAGAAATCTTTTAGTTTCTTGGGACCTAAAGCTCCAAGAGGAAAGAAAATATCGCCTGGTTTTCTGGTTCTTAACTTAAGTGGTTTAATTAACTTTTCCTCATCAAGAACTTCGCTTAAGGAGGTACTCATTCCTAGATCGATTTTTTCCTTCGGTAAAGTTTGATACTCTAAATACCAGTCTTTTTTGGTCATGGTACTGGTACTATCTTTTTTAAAAATTATTTCGGGTTCGGGTAGTAAAGCAAAGCTTGGAGCAAGATAGAGAGTGTTGTATTCACGTGAAGCTACTAAGTTAGCGCTTAATTGATGATAGCTACTCCCCAAGCATTCATTAGTTAATGATTCTAAAGATAAAACAGTATTATAATCGGGATAAAACCCGGTTATTTCTTTGACAAGCTGTCTTAATAATCGTTTGCCTAAAATTTTCGGCAATTTAGAAATCTCGTCTAGATTAACCTTCAAAAATGTTTTATTAGACTCCTTACTAGAGTAGACATTTATCTCTTCTCTAGCCAATTGGCTATCTAAATAAGCTTCTGTTTCTTCAGCAGCTTCTTTAAGCCTTAAAATGGTTCTCTTAAAAGCAGGGTTGTAGGTTTCAAGAAGTGGTAATAATTCAAGTCTAAGGCGATTTCTAGTGTAATCGGTCTTAAAGTTAGTTTCGTCATCTACATAATCTAAATGATTTTTTTGGCAATAGACTAAGAGATCATTTTTTGTAAAATCTAACAGAGGTCGGAAATATATAAACCCATCTGCTTCTCTTATTTTTTGAATGCCTGTTAACCCTGAGATACCAGTCCCACGTAAAATATTTAATAGTATCGTTTCGATTTGATCATCCTCATGGTGTCCTAAAGCAATTACTTTTGAGTTAAACTTGGTTGCATTTTCTCTTAAGGCCTTAAAACGCAAGAGTCTGGCTGCTTCTTCTATCGAGATGCTGGGATTTACTGTTTGATAACTCGGTACATCAAGGTGTACTATCTGTAACGGAATCGCAAATTTTTGGCAGAAGCTTTCTGCAAATTTGGCATCTCTTAAAGACAATTGGCCTCTAATGCCATGTTCTACATGAACAGCATTTACCTTAAATCCCAGTTCCCTTTGTAACCGCCAAAAAAGATGTAACAAGGCAACCGAATCACTGCCTCCCGAAAAAGCAACCGTAATGCCTACATCAGCATTTAGCTGTGAGAGAACTTCACTTTTAAATGTTTCATATAGCATTGGTTCTTTTCACATCCTAATAAAATAGCCTATTACTCTCATTTTACTATTCTCTCTCCTACTTGGAAAGAGAAACCTAAATTTTTTAAAAACTAGTTGCTCCTAAATTTGATATACCACCAAAAGCAAGCTTCATTACATCCCAGTATAAATATTACCACTTCTAAGTTACAACAAGACTTTTTTAACCTAGTATGATCTTCTCACTTTTATTACTTTGCGACAATTAAAAATAAAATGCTGTTAGTTTCTACTAACAGCATTTTAAGATAGGTTCTCTTGTCAGTTTAGTTTTATTTCCAAAACTAAGGCTGTAAGATCATCTTTGTTATTTAGCGGTAATATACTAAAGAGCTTTTCTCCAATTTCTTTTGCTGATCCGTTAGATTCCAATAATAACTTTTCAAGCCATTTATGATCTTTTGTAATTCTATTACCCTCATTAATAACCCCGTCACTAACAATAACTAGAATATCCTGAGGCCTAAGCTGAGATTTCTTTTCAAATATATCTATAGAACTTAACATACCTACCGGTAAAGAGTCGCTGGTTATAGTTATTATTTTTTTGCCTCTTTTTAAAAAAGATGGAGCTGCGCCCAACTTACATAAACTTAAATCTCCTGTGTATTTATCTAGTAAACCCAAATCAACAGTTGCAAAAGATTCTCTCTCACTGCTTAAAAAGCTAACCGAATTAACCAGCTTTAGTGCTTCTTGGCTTGATACTCCAAGCGAAATAAACTTCTCCATAAAGGAAACTACAGTGCTTGATTGCAAGGCTGCTTCAGGCCCCACACCCATTCCATCCGAAAGGATGATAAGGTGTCTTCCTCTTGCTATTTGAGCAATACCAAAACTGTCTCCACAAAGAGAATATCCCTCAGCCGGCCTTCTTTGTACAAAGATATCGACATTGTAAAAGTACTTAGGAACCATGTAGAACTCAAAATATTCTTCTTTACAGAGATGCTTTTCAACAATGTACTCTTCTCCTATTACCTGAGAAACAAGACCTTTGATTTCTTTTTCAAGACAGATTCCCTTCCGCTTTTTTAAGCTTATGCTAATTGCTTTGCCATGTTCAAAGCGATTGCATTCCAGGGAGTCATAATAAATATTGCGTTTTTTCAGTTCAAATCCTAGAATATCAGCACAATGTTTATCTTTTTCCAAAAGATCTAGTTGGCAACCCAAATCACCTACAACTAGAGATAAACCCTTTAACTGGTTAGCTACCACACTTTTACTTTCAATTAACCTTTTTTGCCAAACTATATCCATACCTTTTAGCTGCCAGAAGGAAACTGCTGTTTCTACAATCTCTCTGGGTTGAATACACCAATTAGTTGTCTTTTTAAGTATTACTTCAACTAAAGTTTCGTTTTCCAAATCGACTAGTAGTTCGGTAAGCTTCCCATAACTAAAAAGAAAGCTTTCCTGCCAGCACATCTTTTGCCTAGAACAAGTCAGGCATACTTTCCCAGCAATCCTCTCAACCAGGCTTGGCAATTTTCGTTTATCGTCATCAGTCTTTTCCATTGGCATGCCAGCAAAAACTACCGAAAGTTCCGAAAGGGTATTGGCAAAATTTGCAATTCTTTCTCTCAGTTCAATTGCTCTTGACTCTGTTTTTTCCTGTGGTGTCGTAGAGGGTATGTAAAATTTAAATTGATGAACTCTTTTCAACGCTACCGACAAAAACAGACTGGCAATACTAATTTCTATTCCATAAAAAGCAAATTCTCTACCTAAACACATTAAACCTATGCCAAGGAGCAGACACCATAAATGGTTGCCTTTAAGTATAGATAAAACTCCCCCTATAATCCCAGATAAAAGTAAAAAATAAGCAACTACAACATTGCCAACAAATAAAGAAGCTAAAGCTCCAGCTACTATACCCCAAATAGCGCCACCCATCAAGCCGCTAATAAGGACTATTTGGGTTAGCAAAATATGTTCTAGGGAAATACCAAAAATGTTATAGTTTAAAGACGCAGCAACTATAATTATGGCAGTTAAAACATTGAAAAACTCTTCCGGATGCCAAAGGCGATCTCTTTGTTTTATAATATCGCTACTTAAAGAAAAGTTTGCCAAGATTAAACCGCAAATAACGGTGTAGCTTGCATATGTTAAAAGAGGGAATGCTAGACTTCTGCCTATAACAAAACACAAGGGATAAAGTAATGAAGCTAAGATAATCAAA
>JAHDNZ010000086.1 GCA_018435125.1 Bacillota bacterium
CATTACTTTTCATTGAGCTAAAAAAACAGAATGTGGATGTACACGATGCTTACATCTGTAATTATAGGGATTATCAGGATACAATCCCCCACCTGTTTCACTTCAATGCCTTTTTAGTATTATCAAATGGTATAGAATCCAAAGTTGGTACTCTTGGCAGCAAGTTTGAGTTTTTCAACGAATGGAAACGCCTTCATGAGGATGAAACCGGAACTATAGATCTTGAGACAATGCTGCGCGGTATTTGTAGCAAAAATAACTTTATGGATCTATTTGAAAACTTCATGCTGTTCAAACAAATAAAATTATGGCAAGAAACCACCAATTCCTCGGAGTCAACGAAGCAGTTGAGTCATTCAAGAATCGTAAGCTGAATAATGGTAAACTGGGCGTTTTCTGGCATACACAAGGAAGCGGGAAGAGTTATTCCATGGTATTCCTCGCGCAAAAAATTAAACGTAAATTCACTGGATCACCAACCTTTGTGATACTAACTGACAGAGACGAATTGAACAAACAAATAAGCGACACATTTGAAGCTTGCGGATGTTTAGGTACCACAAAAGCTGAGCAATTTATCGCTTCCAGTGGGGAGGACCTAATTCAAAAATTAAAAGGCAATCCAAGCTTCATTTTTACTTTGATACATAAGTTTAATCGAACGGATTTGCCGCCAATTATCCCAGAGCATGACATTATCATATTGTCGGATGAAGCACACAGAACCCAAAACGGAATATTTGCAGACAATATGTGTGCTCTTTTACCGACTGCGTCCAGAATCGGATTCACAGGCACTCCTCTTTTCGCTTATGACAACATTACGGAGCGTACATTTGGTGGTTATGTATCCGTGTACGATTTTAAACGAGCGGTGGATGATGGCGCCACAGTTCCTTTATATTACGAAAATAGAGCAGATCTACTGGATATTGAAAATCCAGAAATCAATGATCGCTTGATTGAAGCCATCGAGCAAGCTGATCTTGATGTGAACCAGCAAGCAAAACTAGAACAGGAATTGGCTAAGGACATTCATGTCCTTACCAGTAAAAAACGTCTGGAAACGATCGCTAAAGATTTTGTTGAGCACTATTCTGAACTGTGGACCACAGGAAAGGCAATGTTTGTTTGTATTAATAAAGTCACAGCGGTCCGAATGTACCATTTAGTTCAGGACTTTTGGGTAGAAAAAATTAAGGAAGTAGAGTCCTCGCTGATTGGAACCACTCAACAGGAATATATGGAAATCAACCGAAAACTTGAGTGGATGAAAGCAACTGAAATGGCTGTCATCATTAGCCAAGAACAAAATGAAATCGCCACTTTTGAAAAATGGGGATTGGATATTAAACCGCACCGCACAAAAATGGAAAAACGCGAAATGGACAAAGAATTCAAAGACCCAGGTAATTCGTTCCGGATAGTGTTTGTATGTGCCATGTGGCTAACGGGATTTGATGTAAAAAGCTTGTCGACAATTTATATGGATAAGCCATTAAAAGCTCATACATTAATGCAGACAATAGCCAGGGCGAATCGTGTTTATGAAGGAAAAAGCAATGGTTTGATTGTTGATTACGTGGGTGTAGTCAAAGCTTTAAGGAAGGCTCTTGCGGATTATACGAAAACTAAAGGTGGCACGGGCGGTAATGATCCAGCACCTGACAAGTCAGAGCTTCTTGCTCGTATTGTTGAACTAATAAATGAGATAGATGTTTACATGAACCAGAATGAATTTGAATTGACATCTCTTGTTAATGCGAAGGATTTTGAAAAATTAGCGCTAGTGCAGGCTGGTGCAAATGCCATGTGCAAATCGGAAGAGATCAAAAAACGGTTTGAAGTCATGGCCAGAGAGTTATTTAAGTTGTTTAAATATGTTGAGAAGCATGAAGTAACAGATCTTCAACGTGCTTGTAAAAATGCTATCAGTGCCGTATACGATCAAATGCAGGAAAAGAGAAAGCATTCAGATAACACTGATCTCATGATTCAGCTCCATGATATCGTCAGTGAATATATTAATGTCTTGGACCCTGCTGTCCGAGTAAAAGAGGATGGCGTCAATTATTTAGCCGAAAGTCGGCGTTTTGATATCAGTCATATTGATTTTGATCGTTTACAACAGGAATTTTCTAGGGTTAAGAATAAGAATCTCTTGATGAAGGATTTACAGTCTTTAATCGATGATCGCTTAGATAATATGATGAAGCGCAATCCATCAAGAATAGACTATTATGAACGCTACCAAACAATTATCCAAGAATTCAACGCCGAACAAGACAAAGCGGCTATCGAGAAAACCTTTATCGATTTGACCAATTTTGTGAATGATTTGGATGATGAAGAAAAAAGGTATGTTAGAGAAGGATTCGAAAATGACGAAGAACTGGCGATGTACGATCTCTTAATGAAAGAGTCCCTCACTCCTGCTGAAATTAAAAAGGTTAAAACACTGGCAAAGGTTCTTTTGGAGCGAATTAAAGAAACAATCAGTGAACTTGATCACTGGACAGAGAAAGAGGAAACACAGGCAGCAGTCGATGTAGTTATTCGTAATACTCTTTGGAGTGAATTGCCTGAGAGTTATGACGACACACTTGTCAATGATTATCGCCAAAGGATATATGAGTTTGTTTACTCAACCTATCCTGCAGCATAAGAGTACGCTTGTGGCAAAGTAACATTCATTCAACTATGAGTACAAGGGCGTAGATTTAATAATTTGTGAAACGTGCGACCTAAAAAATAATTACCATTTAGGTAATTATTTTTATTGACGAATTCAAGGAAGGTGAGTATAATGGAAATAGTCGGATACGGAAATAATCAAACTAGAAAACTTTGTAGTGACAGTAAGAAAGCAAAAAAAGATCTAGGCGAACTTGTTGCAGAAAAGTTATTAGCTGCAATTAATTTTATCGAAAGTGCATCATCCTTGAATGACGTTGCTTGCTTTCCCACTTACCATTTACATCAACTTTCAGGAGATAAAAAGGATTTATTTGCAATGGATCTTGGCCGAAAATTAGGATATCGTCTGATTATTAAACCAGATCCGCCATTGAATCAAGAAGAAGATAAATTGGATTTTAATTCCAAGTGTAGTGTTGTTAAGTGTGTTATAGTACTGGAGGTGTCGAACCATTATGAATAAAATAGAATATGAAAACATCTCTGCATTTCATCCAGGATATTATATAAGCGATTTAATCAAGGACTTAGAGATGACGCAAGAGGAGTTTGCTAAACGTTTAAATATAACTCCAAAAAACTTAAGCGATCTAATAAATGGGAAAGCGTCAATTTCTGAGAATATAGCAAAGAATTTATCTTTTATGCTTGGCACAAGTGTAGACATGTGGCTTGAACTTCAAAAAAAATATGATCAAAAGGTAATAGAAATCAAAGCATTGCAAGCTCAAAGAGATGAAGAAACTGATTTGGCTCAAATCGATTATTCATACTTCGAAAAACTAGGCGTAGTTAATCCTACAAAAAATAAAACGTTGCAGGTATCATCACTGTTCAAGTATTTTGCAATTTCATCTTTTAGCGTATTTAAGAAACCGGATTTTCTTGTCCAATTTCGCCAAACTCAATGTGTTGATGAGAAAATAGTACTCAACTCTAATGCATGGGTACAAACAGTGATTAACATTGGAAAGCAAATAGAAACTCAACCTTATTCTGAAAAAAGACTTAAAGAGTATTTGCCACAAATTAGAGAAATGACTTTGCAAGATCCGTCTGAGTTTTTACCACATTTATTACGAATTTTTTCAGAATGTGGGGTCGCATTTGTATTGATCCCGAGTTTGAAAAACTCTGGTGTATATGGTGCTATTAAGTGGATAAATAAAGATAAAGTTATTTTGGGAATAACTAATAGAGGAAAAAATGCGGACATTTTTTGGTTCTCTTTATTGCATGAGTTAGGGCATGTTTTTCAAAGAAAAGTTACGAAAACACTCGTTGACTTTGAAGCTAGCGACTCAATTGAAGATTATGAAAAGGAAGCAGATCAATTTGCTAAAGATTTACTAATTCCGGCAAAAGAATATGAAACGTTTATTGAAGATACAATCTTTAGTGAACAAAGAGTTCGAGATTTTGCAAACTCTATAAATATTCACCCTGGAATTATTGTGGGAAGACTTCAAAAAGAAGGACTTCTCCCTTACACCCACTTAAACAAGTTAAAGCAGAAATATATCATTTTGAATTGAAATAGCTAATTTACTAATAACAAAATACAAAGACCAGCCATCTCAAGAATTTACGCTTGAACATGACTGGTCTCTTTTTGCCCCCGTTTGAAGCTGCTCACTTAGTTTTTTATTCAATCCCTAAGTGAACGCTTCATTAGGCTGACTTTTTTTTATCTGCAGTTTAAAGAACTTTTATCTACTATATTACAAACCTGTACTGCCAAAACCTTTCGACCCTCTTTTTGTTTCTCCAAGTTTTTCCACTTCAACCCAATCAACTTTTTCATATTTGCTTATAACCATCTGTGCAATACGCATACCTGCTTTTACTTGAAACTCAGTTTGGCCAAAGTTAGCAACAATAACACCAACTTCGCCCCGATAATCTGCATCTATGGTACCCGGGCTGTTTAAAAGAGTAATTCCGTATTTAAGTGCTAGTCCACTTCTTGGGCGTAGCTGTGCTTCGTAACCTTCGGGAATGGCAACGCTGATACCAGTAGGTATTAATCTAATTTCACCCTTGGCAAGAGTAACCTCTTCACTTGCATAAAGATCCATCCCTGCTGAGTTCTCAGTTTCAAATTTAGGTAGAGGGAGCTTGGGATCTATTCTTTTGATTTCAATCTTTGGCATAGCTAAACCCCCCAAAAAAGTTTTTTAGGGTTATCGGAAAAGCCCTCAGGTACCACAAGTGCATAACTTAATACCCTATCTTTCTGAAAATGATAATCTGCCAAGGCTCTAATATCTGCAAGAGTTGTTTTGTTAATTTCCTCCAAAACATACTCCTCACTGATTTGAGTTTTATAGTAAAGTTCATTTCTTGCTAGTCTTGTCATCCTGGACGAAGGTGATTCTAAAGAAAAAACTAAAGCTCCTTTAGTTTGCTCTTTTGCTCTAATAAGCTCGTCTTCTGTGAGAGTATCTTTCATATCCAGCAACTCTTTGATTATTAGACTTGAAACTACTTCATAATTGCTTGGGCTAAAACCGGCATAGATGGCCAAATACCCAATCTCATCATAATAGCTATGAAAAGAATAGGTCGCATAAACTAGACCTCTTTCTTCACGTAGACTTTGAAAGAGTCTTGAACTCATGCTTCCGCCAATTATAGTATCGAGTAGATGCAAAGCAAACCTGCGTTTATCATTTCTAGCTAAACTATCCGTACCCAAGACTAGATGAGCCTGTTCAATGTCTTTTCTTTCAAAGATCTCGCCTGATTTAGCCACCGGCCAAATGTCATTTTCTCTTGTTAGTAAACCACCAAGATGACCGAGACATTCATTCAGTAACTTTTTAGTTCTTTCATGTTCTACATTTCCCACCACGACAAAAACCATATTCTCAGGCACATACCTGCGTTTATAAAAGTTCAGTACTGTCTCTTGATCAAAGCTTTCTACTGTCTCTTCTAAACCAATAATATTTTGGCCCAAAGGATGTTCACCCAAAATACTTCTGGCAAAAAGATCATGTACCAGCTCCTCAGGTGAATCAAGATACATCTTAATCTCTTCGAGGATAACTTGTTTTTCCCTCTTAATCAGATCCTGTGCGAAGGTTGATTCTGTAATCATCTCTGCCAGTACACTTACTGCTAAATCTAGGTGTTCATCTAAAGCTTTTACATAATAGCAGGTATAATCTTTAGCTGTATAAGCATTCATACTGCTGCCTGAAGCTTCTACAATTTCAGCTAGTTCTCTGGCAGAATGCCTTTTTGTACCCTTAAAGAGCATATGTTCAATAAAATGAGATATACCTCTTTCATGCGGTTTTTCATGCCTAGAACCATTCCCGACGAAAAGTCCCACACTTACTGAGTGTAAATGAGGCAACGATTCTGTTAAAATAGTTAAGCCATTAGCTAGGACGCTTTTATTTATCATTAATCACAAGTCATTCAAAGACTTGTATCCACCTCCTTTATACAGCTTGTCCGTTTTTGTTTTAAGACAACAAAAAAGGTCTACATATTTAAATTAATTCACTTACAGTTACTATCTTATACCCCTGCTTTTTTATCTCGCTAATTAAAAGTGGCAAAGTCTTAGCTGTTACCTCTGTTGGGTGCGCTAGAATTAAAGCTCCGTTTTGCAAGTTAGAAAGGACACGCTTTATAAGTACCTCCGGGGCTGGATTTTTCCAATCGATGGTATCAATCGTCCACATAACTGTTTTATACCCTATTTCATCTGCATAGGCTACAATTTTTTTATTAAACTCACCATAAGGTGGAGCAAATAATTTGGAAGTTCTACCCAACTCCCTTTGGAGAAGCTCCTCATTTTCAATTATTAACTTTTGTAGCTTTTCTTTAGTCAAAGAAGCAGGATGAAGATGATAATACCCATGATTGCCTATCTCATGTCCTGCCCTGGCAATTGTTTTACCTAATTTAGGATAGTCTCTAACCCAGGTACCTACAAAGAAAAAAGTAGCTTGACAATTGTTTTCTTTTAACGTCTGTAATATGGACGGGATATATTCATTACCCCAGGCTACATTGATACAAAAAGCCACCGCTTTGTTTTCGGGATTACCCTTAAAGATTGGTCCGGAAACCTGACTTATTCTAGGAATTCTTAATAAAAGTAATAATAAAAGTACCACAACCAGAATTAACACTAGAATAATATGTGATCTCCTAATAACAATAAACATAGGCATACACCCTCCTAAAAGGAACTTATGCCTCAAAAAAGGGTGTTATGCCTTAATAAGTGAATATGTGATTGCCAATTTCAGCAGCAACAGTTCTACTTTCAAAAAAGCCAGCGTTTTTGACAAGCCTTGGGTTATAGAAAAACAAAGCGCCATTAGTAGGATCTCTGCCTCTTAGAGCTTCCTGTGCAGCTCTTTTAGATAGTTCCGGTACTAGCACCTTAAGATAAACACCACTAGAAACAACTTCAAATTGATTTTTTTCAAAGATCACATCATGTATGGTATTGGGAAAACGAGTATCGTGGACACGATTTAAAATTACCGCACCTACAGCAATCTGACCTTCAAAACTCTCGCCTCTGGCCTCAGCTGCAATTATACAAGCCAACAGATCCATTTCATCTAAAACCGGATACATTATCTCAAAAGAAGCACTTGGTATAAAGATAAATTGATCGATCTTTAGGATCTGGTTTGGGCTTAGATTGTTGCGGCTAATAAGTTGTTCTTCCTTGATATTATACTTTTTAGCCAAACTATTAATAGTGTCTCCGCTTTTTACTCTATAAATGGTCTCCTGACCTTGATAACCTGATAAACTGTTCATTGACCCAACCAGAAGATAATTATCGGATTTGAAGGTATTATTTTTACCTTCTTCAAGATACCTCTCTACATTTTCTGCTCCATAAAGCTTGTCCAAATCAATTATCAGACGATTCTGGGGAATTAAAAGTCTTTGCCCTATCTTTATTTTATTGGCATCTTCCAAAGAGTTTATCACTAGAATTTCTTTAACGGTCACCTCATACATATTCGCTATCTGGGTAAGATTTTCTCCTTTTTGGACAACATGTTCTAAACCCAAGACACTAATATTAATTATTAGCGATAGAACTAACATCATTATTATTTTCAAATATCTTCTCATTCCAGTAATGGTCATTTTTGATATAAGTTGCCATTTCATCTAATGGGCCCCTCCACTCACTACATTTTGGCAATGAGCTGAAAACATCTTTACCATAACTTTTAACTAAGACTCTCGAATCATAGATAACTACTAAACCTTCATCAGTCTGCCTTCTTATTAATCGTCCAAAACCCTGTCTTAATTTCAAAAGAGCAATAGGTAAAGATAATTCTCTAAAAGAATTGCCTCCCCGTTCTTCTACTAAATTTTTTCTTGCTTCAAATAATGGTTCAGAAGGAACCGGAAAAGGCATTTTGGTAATAAAGACAGCCTTTAGTGCATCTCCTGGAACATCAACTCCCTCCCAAAAACTATCCACACCTATTAAGACACCTTTACCGTCGTTTTTAAAGGAACTAATCAATTCTTGAGGATTCATCTCACCATGAATATAAAGGTTGGCTGAGTCCTTAAGAGCTTCTTTTAAGGCTTTGAGCATTTTAAATGAAGTACACAAGATAAAGCTTCCGCCTTCTATTTGGGGAAGAATCTGCTTGAGATGAGCAGCTATTCTAACTGTATACTCTTCAGAATTAGGATTTTGAAGATCGTTTGGAATGGCAAGCAAAACCTTGTTAAAGTCAAAGGGAGATTTTAAAATTAGTTCGTGAGCATCACTAATACCAAGGCATGATTTAAGATAAGAAAAATTTCCGCTAGTTGAAAGAGTAGCTGAGGTTAGAACTATAGAATTATGTGGTTCAAAAAGAGCCTCATTTAATGGGGTATCCACCTTAAGTGGCAGATTGTGAAAACCTTCTTTGTTAGCCCAAGAGATACTTTCTTTGCCTGCGTTTAAAAATGCCTTGATTCCTGCAGCAGCGCGGTTTGCCTTTCTAGCTAATCCAAGAGCTGAAGTTATTTCTTCGCCATATTCCTGTAAAAGATTGCAGGCTTTGGTATAACCTGTTTTAATGTTTTCAGCTGCTAGAGCTATCTCACCATTTAACTCCAATTGCTCTTTGTTTTTTTTCTCCTGTTGTCTAACTAATTCCATCGCTCTATTTAAATGAGGGTTGGCTTCTTCAAGTTCGTTTATAACCTTTTGCCATAAAGCCAGGTTTTCTCTTTGTAGCTCCTTACTATTTATAACCTGACTTTTTATCTCCTTTAACTCCTTAAAAAATACCTCCTCGCCAAAACACTCACTCGCGACTTCTTCTAAATGGTGGGCCTCGTCTAAAACAATGTGGCTTAGTGGTGGCAGAATAGCACTTTGCTCAAAGCCCAGGGATTTTTTAATGATTAAATCAGTCAACAAAAGATGATGGTTAACAACCAAAATCTTACAGTTTTCTGCCTCAAGTCGCAATTTAGTTAAAAAGCAGGCATTGCGTCTTAAACATTTTTGTCCCAGACAATAGTCAGGGTCTGCAGCAACACTTCTTAGGGTATTCCAGTCGAATTTACCTGTTAGATCGTTTAGATTTCCACTGGCGGTTACACTGGCCCACTTCTTTAGATCACTGCGTTCTTGTTCATTTATAAGAGTCGTCATTAATCTGGTCATACAAAGGTAGTTACCTCGACCCTGTATTAACATATAGGAAAAATCTTTTCCCCAAATCTTGTGTAAATATGGCAAATCCTTTTTATAAAGCTGTTCCTGTAAGTTTTTGGTACCGGTAGAGATGGCCACGTGGCTTTTATCGTTAGTAAGTAGTGCCGGTACTAAATAAGCCAGTGATTTACCGGTACCGGTACCTGCTTCGATTAAAGCTTTACCGCCAAATTCAAAGACCTCCCGGACAAGATCTGCCATCTCCACTTGGGCTTTACGGAATTCATAATCGGGCATCTTTTGAGGTAGCAAGATCTCAAAAAACTCTTTAACCTTCAAGACTTAACCACTCCCTGCATAATTTGAGATCTAGGCTCCTTTGCTCCAAATCCCCAGGGGTTTCCAAAACCCCCGGTAAGTTCCTAAAAAAGCTGTCACTAGCTAGATTTTTTAGAGTTACCTGCCCAAGATATCCCTCTCCCCAGTTTGCATGGCGATCGAGCCTGCGACCTAAGTCAGCCTTACTATCGTTTAGATGTAGCAATTTAACTTTGTCTAACCCAATTGTGTTTTTGATTTCTTGCTTTAATATATCCCAAGTCTCTTTTTTACGCAGATCATAGCCGGCCCCAAAGGCATGACAGGTATCAAAACAAACACCGAGTTTATCTCCACCTTGAGTAGCGTCAATTATGGCTAAAAGCTCGGAGAAATTTTTGCCAAGCTTATTACCTTCACCAGCTACATTTTCCAGCAGTATCTTTAAGCCGTCTGCTGAGTCTAAAACTTGTGACAATCCTTCCCCTATTAAAGTTACTGCCCCTTTCGCTCCTCCACCGGGATGCAACACCAGATAGTCTGCACCTAGCATTTTACAACGCTCAACTTCATCGGATAATGCTAGCAGAGACTTTCTTCTTACCTCTGAATCTAAAGAACCTAGATTGATAAGATAGGAAGCATGTACAACAAGTGGCGCAAAATCTCCCCTTTGCTTTTGAAAATCCTTAGCTTCTTCTGAAGATATAGGTGAAGCCTTCCACATTCTCGGACTGCTGGAAAAGATCTGTAAAGCCTCACAGCCACTCTTATTGCCTTCAATAAAAGCTTGGGTAAGTTTTCCAGAGATAGAAACATGTAGACCTAATCTCATTTATCGTGTAGGCTCTAGATAGAAGCTTATAAGCTAATACCTTAAGCCTCTCCTTTCGTTAACTTTTTGGTTAACTTCTTTATTATAGGTTGTGATCCCTGCATCTTTTGTAGGGTTTAGTTCATTGCTAAGGAGGATTTAAATGTCTAAAAACTCTTTTATCAAAAGCCTTCTTCTTATTTTCTTAGCCCTTTTTTTATCTGGTTGTATAATTATAGTTGAAACACCAGTTTACAATCCCATTAAAACAATTAATACTCTAAAGTTTGCAGTAGTAAACGGCTATTATGAAACCATTAAAAGCTGTTTTACCTCTACAGTGGATGTTTGGAGTATTAATGATTATGGTCAAACGCAAAATACAACCTGGCTGGATAGTGATGCTGCCGACTTTTTCTACTTTACTGCCAATCAATATAACTTTCCGGTCTTTGATTTCAATAATGCCAATACTTCAATCTATTACCATAACGATACGGCCAAAATTACCGGCACCCTATTTATGAAAGGTACCAGAAATAATAGAAACATCGAGATCAAAGGACCTATAACTTTTAGGTTAAGAAGATCCAGGGGTGATAATTGGTATATCTACTATTTAGACCTCTCCTATGTTGAATTTTATGATCTGGGGCAGACACATTCGATCTAATAAAATCTTATAACCTCCAGGCTGAAGATATCAGCCTGGAGGTTTTTTTTACTTATTTTTATGGCTTTGAGAATTTTTTTATCTAAACATGAATAAGATTTTTAAGAATTGCATAACATAGTTTTGACTGGTAATAGTTACCTAATTGTTTAATTCTTATGAATGTTTAGGGAGGCGATCCCTTGCGACAGATATTGATCATTATCCTTCTTATCAGTTTTACAGCCCTTGCTAGTGAAATCATTAGTGATCTAGGTATTCTAGAGCTCGAAAAAGCCATTACCTTAAATTGCCAAATACTTTTCCCACAACTCGAAAAAATTAGCCTGGTTAAGCCGGAGTTTAAGTTAAATCAAATTAACACCAAAGTCCTCCCCCCAGAGATTGACCCGAGCGAGTTTCTAACAATAAAAGATAATAATATTATTCTTAATCCTCCTTATACCATTCCCCCCGGGGATTATCAGCTTGTTTTCAATGTAAAAGAAACAGATAGTGAGAATTTGCTTATTCTGAATTTTCGTATAAATAAAACAGTCGTTTTAGGTATCAAGATACCTCCCTATAGCGAAGTTCCAGATAATATTCTCTATTTGGAACCCTTTATAAAACCAAGACTCAATTGCCTCGTTAAGGCCAACTATGACTTTGATTTATATGTCTCGGATCTATTATTTGAGGCTGAGTTACCTGCAGAATTAAGATTGTCACTGTCTGCTTCCCCTGAAGCTGATTTTCTGGTGGTAACTGATATGCCAAAAAAACTTCTCTCCGGTTCAAACCATGGAGGGACTCAGACCTTTGATATCTATGTCAGTTATGGTGATTTTACTGCCTGCAGAGCAGGTTGGCATAATTATCTTTTACTTTTTAGATTAGAGCCCAGCTCTGATCTGTTCTAATTTTGTTCGCAGCCTTAAAAGGTTGTAGATAAATAATTAAGGAGGCCACAAAGTGCGTAAATTTCTCTCTTTGTTGTTAGTTTTGTTGGTTTTGGTATCAGGCGTTGTCTTGGCAAACGGTGATAATGATGGGATCAAAATATCATTTCACTATGAATCCACCTTCAATGATCCTCATGGTCAATCGGGTCCGCTATGGTTTGACAGAGATTATAACAAGGACAATTCCTCTAGTTATGATCTATGGAAACAAGTAGCCGAAGTTAAACTAAAAGCTCAAGCTTTTATTCCCTGCTACTTATCGCTAAATGTACATGGGAACCTAGGTAATATAACTGTTGAAAGTTTTGGACCTGGAGCAGTTGCACAAGATAACAGCTGGAATCATGGCTGGTATCTACTCTTTGATAACGAATATGGTGGCTTTGTCGACGGAGCTTGGACTAGAATAGGTCAGGGGAAAAACTATGAGCAGGCTCCGGGAGATAATGTCTTTATCCAGGGCTGCGATGATTTCATCGTAGAAATTTACTCTAACGACAACTACAAATACGAAGTAGCGTCTGGTCCGTTAGTATTCCAAACCCAAAGTGCTCATGCCACACTACCTCTTATCATGGGAACAGTTCTTGGCGATACTAGCTTTGGAGACTACACCTTTGATGATAGTGAAGGTAATGCAAACCTAGCTGAATTTGGTCCTTTCGACCATTGCAAGACCACTATATTGACCCATAAATTCCGCGTGCCATATAACACAGATATCAGACACGGTGAGTATAATGGCGAAGTCACCTTAAGGGCTTACACTATCTAAACTATGGCCCGGACCCCAAAAGGTCCGGGCTTTTAGGGAGGAATCGGCTATGCAAAAAAAATGCCTCTCCATCTTATTAATGGTTTTTTTATTAGGGACTCTATCACTGGCTGCCATTTTAGTTGAACCGAGCCGGTTCATCCTCAAGATTGAACCGGGCAAAAGAGAAAGCGGCTCCATCACGGTAATTAACACAGGTTCTTTGCCTGCTGATTTGAAAGCAGTCTTATACGATTGGGACCTCTCAGAAGCAGGTGAACTGGTTGAGTTCCAAGCTAAAACAAGAACCGATTCACTAGACGGTCTAATTAAATTTAATCCTCGACAATTTACAATTCAGCCAGGTAAAGCTCAGATTGTACGTTTTACCATTGACGCCCCTCAAGATGGTTTAGAGCACAAAGGAGTAGTATTTTTTGAAGAGAGCTTTGTTCCGCCTTCTGGTACTATTGGAGCCACTGTTACCACTAAAGTTGGGCCCATCTTTTATGTAGCACCGACAAATATAGAGTTGGCTTTGCAGTTTAATGATATTAGAGTCGTTCAGGAAAATAACCAAACCTTTTTTAAGGTTTTAGCATTAAACAATGGTAAAGGTCATATTCGCCTAACTATTAGCTATAAGCTGCAAACCAAAGAAGGTAAAACTCTTAAGGAAGATGCCTTACCTGAACAGGTAATCTTGCCAGGGAAAAGTGTCAATCAGCTTTTTTCTATTGCCGATAATCTTCAAAGCGGCAGTTACCGGTTGATAGTTGTTTTGAGTTATTTCGGGTATACCAGATTCAATGAAGGTGTACTCGAATTCTCCATCCCTTAAGGTGGAGGGAAATCTATGAAAAAACTTCTTATTGTCTTGTTTCTGATAACTCTTTCTTTTGTTGCACTAGCTTCTGAAGAAACAATTCTAGAGCTACAGATGTTCTACAATGACAATACTTTAAAGTTTAAAGATATAGTTGACGCTCTTGAATCAGAGGGTGATATACTTTTACCCCTAAATCAACTTTCGTCAATCCTAAAATTTGATTTAAGTCTGGATAAAAGTTTAAATCAATTTGAAGTTATTGAACCTGAAAATAAACTACCCTTTAAGCTAGATGCAGCTGGCTATCTTAATATGCCTGAGCTTATTGAGAAAAAGCCGGTTATTCTTAACAGTGAAATTTACGTCCACCGTCAGTTTTTCGAGTCTTTTTTAAATATCAAGACCAGTTATGATTCTGCAGCTTTAGTAGTCTCTTTTTATTTAAACGATCCATCACCTTTAGTGATACAAAACAATCTAAGTTCCCCAGAAAATAGTGAGGAAGACGACTTAGATATAATTGAAGCACCAGCTAAGCTAGGAGCTCTTTCATCATTAGAGTATAAACTAGCGCAAACATTTCGTAACAACTTAACTCAAACCAAAGGAGAAATGTATCTCCATTTTAAACTTGGAAAAGCTGAACTAACTACCGGATTGTCTTTCAGTAGTAAAAATTGGCATGAGTTTCTGTTAAGATATCCATTTGTCAGACTTAGACTTGAAAATAATTTTGCTTTATTAATAATTGGCAATAACAACATAACATCTGAAACATGTCTTAAAGAGCAAGCTTTTTTTGGTCTTTCATATCAAGCTCCCTACCCAGCAAAGTTTGATACTAATTCCTATTCCATACCTTATAAAATAACAGGTGATAGTGGCGAAAAAGTTACCGTTTTGGTAAACGAGCAACCTATTAAAACCGTCACTCTTCCTAAAGAAGGTTATCTAAACGAAAAAATACAACTCAGACCATATCGGCTGCAGGAAATTGCCATCAAACGTAGCAATGCTGAAACTACCGAAACAATAATGCTCTCTAACGGTTTACAATTAGTACCGCCAAAAATCGTTCAGCTTAATTTTTATTATGGTCTTTATGGTAAAGATCCCAGCAATTGGCAGGGAGAACTTCTTGAGCTAAATATTAATGCTGGACTCAACGCCAAAAACACTTTAAACACGCTTTTAGTTTGGCAGGCTCCGTTATTTAAACTCAAAAACCCAAGTCTTAGAGTCCGATTGCTAAGCGAATTGTTCCCAGGAATAAGCATAAGACCGACACTTTATCTTACCTTTAATGATAAACCAGGTAGTGAATTCGATTTAATTTGCTCTCTCAATAATATGCACTGGGAACTAGGGTATTTTAATTTACCAGCAAACATTAAACAGTACTGGAATAAACGTGGTGAACACGGGCTTAATTTCTTAGCAGAAGCCGATATTTCTTCCCATCTATCTTGGCAGGGCGAAGCTTTAGCGCAATTAAAAACTAAAATAACTCCTCTTTTGCGTTTATATAGTACCCAACTAAACTACAGCCTGCCTAAACAACACTCAAAGTTCGTAGTTGGTTATAATCACAACGAAACCTATATCCTAGAGTTTAGCAAGATCATGACTTCCAACACTGGTAGTTTAGCTTATAGTAGCAAAAATCACTCCTACTCCTTATCTTCTGGTTATTCTATCTCACGACATAGCTTAAATAACCTTTTTTGGGTCAATCAATCCCTTGAAAATAAAGCTACTTTCAAAGTTGGTAGCAATTCTGCCTTTAGTTTGGAAAGTTATCTGCAAGCTGAAAAGAAAACGAGTTTAATTGGTATTTTTAACGGTGCTTTTCAGCTTGATTTCAAAAAATTCTTCTTTTTATCTTCCTCAACCGCACAAGCTACCATAAAACCTGAAACACGCCTTGAAAGCTGGGAAATTGGATTAAGTGCCTCTAATAAAACAAATCCCAGGTTGTCTTTCGAAATAAAACGCAATCAAGGTGATCTAAAAGGTAATTATTGGCTAAACATTTTGGGTCTTAGCTACCACTGGCCAAAAAACAACTTGAGACTTACTCTCAACTTTAAAAAGGAACTCGATGAACTCATAGAAAGTTCTTGGAAATTTAGCTGGAATTCTAACTATCAAAACGGTATTTCAACTTCATTAAGTTTTGAAAGACTACCACTTGTATATAACTCAGTTAAACCCGAGTATCTGGCTGCTATTACAATCTCTCAAGGTATAGCATTTACTCCCAGAGGCTTATTAGGCCGGATCTATAAAGGTGAAACAATCTCTTCAACAGTATCCGGAGTAGTTTTTCTGGATTTAAATAACAACGGTAAACAAGATTCTAATGAACTTGGCCTAAAAGACATCGAAATGAAGTTGAACTCCATGGTTGTAGCTTCTAAGGCCGATGGCTCCTTTATCTTTGCTAATGTCGACAAAGGCATTCACCAGTTTGGCTTTAACCCCAAAAAGCTTGATTCAAACTACACTACTACTCTTATAAACTTCCCAATTAAGATTAACACTGGTGATAACCTTAGCTTTGAAATGCCTCTTACCATGAACGGTGTTTTGCAAGGTCGAATCTTTATCGATGTCGATGGCGATGGTATATTTAGTGAGGGTGATACTGCACTCGATTGGGTCCAGGTTAAGCTGGTAGAAAACAGCCAAAAAACCTTTAGCGATAAGGATGGCTTCTACTACTTTGAAAACCTGCCCCTAGGTAAATTTACCGTCACTGTAGATGCCAAAACACTTCCTCTGGGTTTGAATTCTCCTAAACCAATCGAAATCTATATCACCCCGGAAGAACTAGATGCTGTATACAACCTACCTCTAAGATATTAAAGATAGCCAGAACCTGGCTATCTTTCTTTTATTCTTGCAATAAATTTGCTTAGTGAAAAATTATCAGCCACCAACTGCCATATAAAAGCCAATATTATTAAAGTGACTTTATATAAAAGAGTAAGATCCCAAAGCATTAAGCCTACAACTATTCCCAAAAGGTTGGCTCCAGCATCACCTAACATAGTTTTTTCTTTCATTTCATAGGGCCAAAGAGCTAAAGAAGAACCTGCTAAAACAGTGGCCAGAATCCGAACTGTATCTGTTTTGGTAAAAAACAACGAACTCAAAAAAATAAAACCAAAAAACTGCATAGCTTGTCCTGGCCTTGTATCAAGAGTGTTTACCGTGTTGGCAAAAAGACTTAACAGCAAGGCATCGAGATACCACAACTCCCGTTGCAAGAAAATAACCAGCCCCAAAGAGAGTAGAAAAATAAAGACTAACTTGATGATTCCCGTGGTTAATATTTTGGATCTTAGTTTTAACAGATGACCTTTAATGCCTTTGGCTTTTTCATAAAAAAGGTCATCTATAAAACCGATAAAGGTAATACTCAAAACAAAAAACCAAAACAAGGGTAGTTTAGGATACCAAATAAGCATGGGACTTGCACCAAGAATTAAAACCAGACTGAGCCAAACACCGGCAGAATTTAAAATAGGCTGTCCTTTATAGTTGGTAGATTGTAAAATACCAGATTTGCGAGCTAAAAAAAGCGGTAACAGTAAATAACCTACACTAAAACCTGTAAATAAAGCTAAAATTGTTTTCATGATCTTATACCCCTAATAACAGCAATAAGTTGCTTAAACCTATGGCTTATACCTATATAACCCTTACCATAGTTGCGGTCTTGCATCTTTACAGGTACCTCAACTATTTTTAAGCCTTCTTGACAGGCTTTTTTTAACATGGCAACCTCCATGGAAAATCCCGGTGCAAAGGGCATCAGCCTTTGCCAGATATCTTTCAGGGCAGCTCTTTGCCCGGATAAGGGTGCTTTAAAATAACGACCGGTTTTAAGATACAAAAGTAAGGAGGCCAATTTTCTAACTAGGCCAAACCCCCCCTGCGAGCGAAAGACTCCGATGGCAAGTTCAGCTCCGTTATTTATAGCTTCTACTATTAGACTTGCTTCTTGGCTGCTTTTTCCTAAGTCAGCATCTAGCAAAATTACCAACTCTTCTTTGATATGAGGAAAAGCATAATTTATAATCCCACCTTTGCCGAGATTAAAGGGGGCACTAATAACACTCGCTCCTAAACTTTTAGCTATGTAGGCAGTTTTATCGGTTGAAGCATCATCAGCTACATAAATATGCCCAAGTTTAATCGCCTTTAAGGTAGATAAAGTAAGACCTAAGTGTTTTTCCTCGTTATAAGCAGGCACTAAAATTGCTACTTTTCGGTCATTAGAAAGAGTGCTAGTTCCCATAGTCTGCTGTTTTTTGGCACCTCCACCAGCTGAGCTGAGTCAGCTAGCACTTTTTTAGCAAACTCTCCTCCCTCACGCACGTTAAAAAGGTAATCATATGAGTCCTCAATCGGTTCAAGCACCATACCAAGGAGGGTATCACTTCCTTCGACTTGCATCTTTCTACTTTTGCCAACTTCCATAAAATAACCCTGAGCTAAAGCATCAAGGTTTTTTTCCAGAGTTGCTTTTTCTTGTCTTAGAGCTAAAAGATAGCTGTCATCTTCCATCTGTTTACCTCTTAAAGCTTTATTTTCAGCTTCCAAGCGTGCAATGAGATTTTCTTGATATAAAACTAAAGCTTCATCGGAAGCTAAGCTTCCCCCTATGATAAGGCCAAGCGCAAGAGCTAGAAAGACTGCAATGAGAGAAGCTGCATGGTAGCGTAAATCCATTAACATTTTAACCGCTCCTTAAAAACTAAGCTGTCTAAGGACAATTTTCAGCCAGCTGGCAATAGGTGGCGAAAGTATAATTAAAACCAGCAAAGGTATAAAAGCTGCCAATATTATTAAAAGAGCATAAGTATTTTTCGGCCTCGCTCGATAGATAACACTAAGGCCTTTGGCATCAACCAGCCTATCACCTACCCTTAGCCTGGTTAAAAAGGTGCTGGCCATCCCTTTACGGCTTTTTTCTAAAAAGTCTATCATATTGCTGTGACTGCCCACGGTAATAATTACTGTGGCTTTTAATTGCTGCAGGATAAGTAAGGCTAAATCCTCACTGGTACCTTCACAAGGAATCACTAAGCCTTTTAAACCCAGTTTTTTTAATCTCTCCGTTCCGGGAGCTTTACCATCAAGATAAGCATGTACTAAAAGTTCTTTGCCCAGAGATAAAGCTTGATTAGAAACAGAATCCATATCGCCGATTATAATATCAGGTCGGTAACCCATCTCTATAAGAGCATCTGCCCCTCCGTCTACTCCCACTAAAACCGGATGTCGATCCTCTATAAATGAACGAATGGCTCTGAGATCCTCACGATAATCCTTACCTCTAACAACGACTACTGCTTCTTTTTTCGCCATTTTTACCTTCAATTTATCCAGAGGTAGTTCTTTGGTGAGTAAAGCCATCTCTTTTTTGGCGTATTCTAAAGTGTTATTAGCAAATTCACTAAGTCTAAGGGGTAGATTTTCGCTAGCTAACGCTAAACCAGCTTCAATTTCCTTTTCTGAGATAGCCTTGAGACAATAGTTCTTTTCTCCTACTATAAGTTCTGTTTTATTAATTGTTACTTCACTTGAATCTGGTATTTCATAAAAAGCAGTTTCGCTTATCTCCCACATAGGAATATGGTGTTTTAAAAGATAACTGGGACCTAAGTTGGGGTAAGCGCCACTAATAAAAGGTTCCGCATTTATTACTCCCCCTACAGATTTTCTCTCCAGGGATTCAGCTGCAACCCAATCTATATCTGCATGTTTTATTAAGGCGTAATCTCCCGTTGCTAGTCTTTTGATTAGTTCTTTGGTTTTATCACCTTTTTTTAGCAGCACACCAACACACCCCAAATTTAGTATGCCCGTTTATAGGTTTTAGGTGTCTAGCTAATATTTAGCTCTAAAGATTGCCTTTTTTGCTACTAATTAAATAAGGAAATGTTACAGCTACGAGTTTACTTTTTTCTGCAATCGTTATCATAATCTTGAAGGGTATCTTCTTTAACCTAACGAATATGTGACTAGTAAATAAAGGAGGCAATTCTAGATGATCAAACCAATTAAAGGCAGCTGGTTTGAATTCCAGCACCCCCATCCCCCAGAAAGTGTCTTTTACAATCCTGCCCTAGCTAATTTCACCAAAGAACAGTGGGAGTTAAAAATAAAAGAGATCGCCGAACTCGGCATGGAGTATCTGGTTTTAATGGCTGTGGCTGTTGATTTCAAGGCCTACTATCCCACCGATATCTTCCCCGAACCGGATTTCTTTGCAACCGAAAATCCTTTAGAGGTTGTCTTAAGCGCTGCTGATAAGTATGGCCTAAAGTTTTTTATTTCCAATGACTGGTGGGGAGATGCTTTTAATATTGAAGCCATTCTCACCGACCCTACTATTAAAAAACGCCGTTTTAAAGCTATAGAAGAGCTAGTAGATAAATTTGGACACCACCCGAGTTTCTATGGTTGGTATTGGGCTAGCGAGGCTTATATCGATAAGTATTTTGGTGAAAGATTTATCAAATATGCCAATGAGTCCAGTGCCTTGGCTAGATCACTTCTGCCTAATTCTAAGATACTTATTGCTCCTTTTGGAACTAGAGTCTGTGTACCGGATGCCAAGTACGCTAAACAGCTAGAAGAGCTTGATGTTGATATTATTGCCTACCAAGATGAGGTTGGCGTTCAAAAAACCAAACCTGAAGAGAGTAAAGCTATCTTTGCCGGTCTTCGCCAAGTCCATGACCAAGTTCCCCAAAGAGCACTTTGGGCAGATATGGAAGCTTTCCGTTTCGATGGTCCTGTAGCTTGGAGCCCACTTTTACCTGCTCCATTTGAACGATTACTCAAACAGATGGAAGCTATCTCTCCTTATGTAGATAATATTCTAATCTATCAGTACCAAGGGCTTTTTAATAAACCAAATACTAAAGCCTATGCTGGTGCTGAAGGCTCCGAAAAGCTTTATTCCGATTACCAAACTTGGTTGCAAAAAAATTATCCTGAAATGCTTAAAAACTTTAACAACCTTTAGGTTTAAAACTTATTATTACCACATCATGAAAACCAAGGCAAAACAAAAAACTTAACTAGCTAGGCATCTTTTCACTATATTATATTATCTATAGTATAACCTTGAATAAACACCAGAAAGATTAATGACCCTTGATACAGAAAAAATATCAAGGGCCGTTTATTTTATTTAATGCATCTAAATCTAGCAGTTATCACACTCGGCAAAAAGACACTTATAGGATTGGAAATTAACTTTATGAAATACTGGATCTTTTTTGAGCCGAATATCTTGAATTACTTAAGATACCATTTCTTGTCTTACTAGTTCAGCTAATCTACCTAAAAATGCAGCATTTGTGGGACGGCCCATTTCTATACTGAAAGTATTGCCAAAAAGAGTATTTAATACCTCGGGTTTACTCTTTAGCCAGGCATATTCAATGGCATGACGTATTGATCTTTCAACTTGCGCTGTACTAGCCTGATGTATTTGTCCTATGGAAGGATAGAGATGTTTTGTTACTGAATGCAATAAATTCCAGTTGGAAATAATTAACGATACTGCTGTTATTATATAGCAATATCCCTTAAAGTTAGGTGGAATACAAATTTGATCCAATATATGACTTGTCAGAGTAAATACATCGCTTCTCTCTTTAGATAACAATTTTTTGTTAGTCTTTTTTGAGGTAAATTCGAGGATCCTTTTGGCTAAGACCGAAAAATCAAATGGTTTAATTAGGTAGTAATAAGCTCCAAGTTCAGCAGCCCTTTGAATTACATGCTCTTGCCCAAAAGCGGTAATAATTATAGTCTTGAGTTGTCTTTGTTCTAGAGCCGGGATTTTGGAAAGCACCGCCAGTCCATCAAGGCGTGGCATAATAATATCCAGTAAAAGAAAATCTGGTTTGGTTTTTTCTAAAACTGCTAGAGCTTCTTCTCCATCAAAAGCCTTGCCTACAACAGTAATGTCTTTCCTTTTTAAAAAATATTGTTCTAGAAGAAGGCAAAGCTCTTCATTATCGTCCGCAATAACTATCTTAAGAGGCTGCTCCATTATAAATACCCCCACAAATACCAGTATTGATTGTCATTCTCTAAAAAATTTATTATACCTTCTTAGAATTGCTGTTGGAGGTTTGGCCTGAATATTTAAAAAACAGGCCTTTTACGAGCCTAAGGCCTGTTTTTGTAAACTTTTGAAAGCACCTGCCTCTAGTGCCATCCATTCCGCTAAAGCACCATATCCTCTTTGTGGGTCATTAACAAAGACATGTGTAACAGCACCAATTAACTTACCATTTTGTAAAACTGGGGAACCACTCATGCCTTGAACTATACCACCTGCTTCTGCCAAAAGCCTACTATCAGTAATCCTAATTATAAAAGAGCGATTAGTTGGCTCACGGCGAGAAAATATCTGTTCAATAAAGGCCTCAAATATCTCTCTGTTTTCTCCTGATATAACTGTTACAATCTGAGCCGGCCCAACCTTTATTTCTTCATAAAATGCTAGTTCCACAAGGGGACTATCTAAGGATTCACTTAGTTCACCATAGATACCCAGTGAACTATTTTTGGTTATTCTTCCAAGAGTTTCTCCGCTGTTGTCAAACAGGCCTAGTTTTTCTCCCGGAGTGCCTCTTTCGCCTTTTCTAATACCAACAATATGAGCTTTTTTGATGATACCCTGATTATCATTTTCACCTTCTCCAATAAGATGACCAAGCGCTGCAAATGCATATCCGTCTTCAGTTGCAAAGGTTAGTGTGCCTATACCCATTACTGGCTCAGAAAGAAAGATACCCAGCATCTTTTCCTTAGTTGGACTGTTACTTGGATGGGGAATAATAATTGTTTCAAAGATTCTCTTTCCCCTACTGACAGTTAGATTAATAATTGAAGCTTCTAGAGTAATTTTTTGGAGAATATCAGGATCTGTAAGGTTGATACCGTTAGCTTTTAAGAGTAAGTCTCCGACTGCAAGTCCGGCATCTTTAGCTGGCCAATTTTCCTTGCCAGTAATAGTTATCACCGGATAAAAACCAGCAACTTTTAAACCCTCGCTCTCGAGGATAACTCCGACTGAGTGGCCACCTAATTTTAAGTAGCATCTTTCTAGAAGATAGACTTGGGTCTTTTTTAATTGCCAGATGCCTAAAAATTTAAGTGAAAAATTGTTTTCTCCCGGCTTAAGAGGTAGCGTTTTAGCTCCCCAGTACAGTTCATCTCCGCACAGGGCAAAAAGTCCCGGCATTTTAATTGGCTGGTCTTTGACAAGTAAAATAATCTGTCCGGGAAACATATAAACAGAAAACCCAATATAGATGGTTAAAAGCAAGGAAAGAGTAAGAATTATGATTAAATTTCTTTTTCTAAACAATACCGTATACCCCCTTCTCTAGACTTTCTAGAGAAGCTCTCAGGTATACAAGGCAAAACCATGCCCTAGAGCAAATTGTAGGTAAAAAAATAACCCTGGTTAAACCAGGGTTAGTCTTCGCTTACTTATTTGTGAGCATCATAACAATTGGAGCAGTAAACAGGTCTAGTACCATTGGGTTTAAATGGCACTTTGGTTTCCGCACCGCAATCAGCACAAACTGCATCATACAACTTCCGTTCACTTCTGCTACCATTGTTCTTTTGAGCTTTATAAGCTCTGCGACAATCAGGGCAACGAGTAGGCTTGTTAGCAAAGCCCTTAGCAGCATAAAATTCCTTCTCACCTGCAGAAAAAACAAACTCTTTACCGCAATCGCGGCACTGGATATTTTCGTCCTGGTACATTAAGTTACCTCCCGGCGGTTTGGAAACCGTTTTGATTATATGCTTTTAGAGCATAATTTGATTATAGTCTAGTTAAAACAAGAAAGCAAGAACTATTATTATGTTTAAAAGAACATTCGGGTTTTTTGGTATAATTCCCCCATGCGGGAGTTTGACAGTTGAATAAAGAAAAAATCTCTATAAGCCTTGATCTGGCTTATTTTTTTTGTCAAATTTTAAATATTTCACTTGCGTAATGTTTCGTATCGTGTTATAATATAAGGGCTTGGAGGGATTTATAATGAGATTGTCTATTTCAAAATCCAAAAACGCAATGTCACTTTATGTAATTAAGGATGTTACCGAAAATAATAAACGTACTACAAAAATTGTAGAGAAATTAGGTACA
>JAHDNZ010000073.1 GCA_018435125.1 Bacillota bacterium
AGATCCGCAGCTTCAGGTGTTGCTATATGGGTATCTGGGGGATATCAACCTTAGGAACAGAAATTATCCTGAAGCTGAGGTTTGTTTTGAAAAGGGGCTGGAGGCTAGTAAAAAGGCCGGGAATCACAGAAACTATGTTTTAGCTTTTATTAACCTGTTTTACGCCAAGATGTTTTTAGGCAAAACAGGCGAAGCTGAAGATATTGTACTGCAAATTAATGCTATTGATTCAATTCTTAATGAATTAATACCATCTGTCAAAAAAGTAAATGCATTCTTTTATCAGACAGGATCGACCTTTAAAGAAGCCATCATACACTCTGTCAATGATTCTCTCAAAGGGATGTTTGAAACCGATAAACCAGGAGTATTATATAATATTTCCCAGTTTTATATGAAACTGAACCGTATTGACAGCGCCGTTGTTTACGGAGAAGCATGTCTGGACGCAATTGTAGATTCAATGAACCTGGACAATTACAGGTATTATAAACACCTGGCCTACCTGTATACGTTAACCGGAGAATACAAAGAATCTTCCGACAATTACAAAAAAGCCCTGGGGGCGTTTCAAACCTATCACACTGTAGTTAATGAAAAACGAATCCTGGAACTTGAAAAGAAATACAATATTGCTGAAGTGCAACAACAGTTGCTGAAAGAAAAATTAAAGAAAAGGGCATTTATCATAGGTTTCGTAGTCCTGTTTGCCATCGCACTGATTTTATCATTTGGAATCTTATATTGGAAGCACACAGCGGTTAGAAACAAACGGCTGGAAATCATACAGCAGCAAAAAACAGATCAATTGCGTTTTTTTGTGGCGGCAATCAATTGTACACTGGGAATCCTTCCAGACTTTGTTGCTAACGTTAACCGATTGGCTCACAAGAACCGTGAAACCTGTCCGGAATTGTATCACACCCTGCAGGAAAAGATTGTCAGTATAAACAAAGAATACCGTAAATCATGTTCTGCCATTATACAAGATCCTCTTTTCAACAAGATATTCAATGACGATAATAGCCTTCCCGCTCAGCTCAGCGACCGGGAAAAACTCATTCATAAATTATCCGAAAGCGGATTTTCGAATGAACTCATTGCCGGATTGTTAAATGTAACAACAGACAATATTCGTTCAAGCAAATCCAAAATTAAACGAAAACTGGAAGAAAACTAACTGCATTTCATTTCTTAGGGCGAAACTTTTCAAACATAACTTGTTGATTTAAATTTTATTAACCCTCATTTTACCGAAACTTTTTCTTGGGGTATTGATTTTTTACATTTGAATAGGTAATATTGCCAAAAGGATTGATATTCAGCGGGATAATTTGAATTCACAGATCCTTGTTTATGTAAAAAATCATTATAAAGTCATGATTTTCCGAAAAATTAACCCGACCGAAATTTATGAAAATTTACTAAATCTCAAGCAAATCACTTTTGAGGTTACGGACGCCTGTAATCTAAAATGTAACTATTGCGGTTATGGCGATATGTATTTCGGTTATGATAAGAGAGAATCGAAGTACATGCCTTTTCACCAGGTAAGGCTCTTGTTTGATTACCTTTTTGTTATCTGGGAAAAAGACCGCCCGGCTTCTGAAATCCCAATGACTTATATCAGTTTTTACGGCGGAGAACCGTTGTTAAATATGAATCTGATTATGGCTGTCGTTCAATATTTGGACCAAAGGCACATCAACAGGAATTTTGTTTTCTCTATGACTACCAATGCCGTTTTATTGGACAGATATATGGATTATCTGGTTGCTCATGATTTTCATCTTTTAATTAGCCTCGACGGAGACAAAGCGGCTCAGAGTTACAGATCAGACATATTCGGAAGGAATTCATTCGACAAGGTATATAAAAATGTGAAAATCCTGCAAAATTTATACCCTGCATTTTTTATGAACAACGTGAATTTCAATTCTGTATTGCATAATCGCAACAGCGTGGAAGGGATCATGACTTTCATGAAAAAAGAGTTTAATAAACGTCCCTCAATATCGGAACTCAACACCTCGGGGATTAAACCCGATAAATTAGAAGAATTTGAAAAAACCTTTAGAAATAAGATGGAAAGTCTTATGCTATCAGGTAATTGTGAAAAAATTTCCGAGGAGTTGTTTTTATCTGATCCAAGAACGCATGAGTTGCTACTCTTCTTATTTCAATACAGCGGCAATTATTTTAAAGACTATAACAGCCTGTTTATAGATGAAGAAAACTTTACAGTTACACCAACCGGAACGTGTACCCCGTTCGGTAAAAGAATGTTTGTTACAGTAAATGGTAAAATTTTGCAATGTGAAAAAATAGATCACGCTTTTGCCTTGGGCAAAATTTCTGAAGAAGGTGTATTATTGGATCTTAACTCCGTTACTGAAAAATACAACTATTATCTTGAAAAAATGGAGGTTCAATGTAAATCATGTAAAAGAAAGAAAAGTTGTATTCAGTGTCTTTATTTCATCCCCGGTATTGCTAAGAAAGAGAAACCGGTCTGTCCCGGGTATATGGGAGATGCCGCTTTTAAATACTATGCTGCGTCCTGCATGGATTACCTGAAAAATCATCCCCATTTGTATGCTAAGATCATGAACGAAGTAATAATGGAATAACTCATGAAACAGGTTTTAATATTATTTCCAGATACTTTTTTATGGCTGAAGGACAATACCGGGTTACTGTATAACGCAAAATCATTTAAAAAAGATGGCTTCAATTATACGACCGCACTAAGATCCCTGTGCTCTGCTTTACTATTTGTTGACAATCTGTATACTATTGAAATTGAACCAGAAAATTTAACCGCAGAGGAAGTGAAATTTGTTGACTTGGTAATCCGGAAAAAATACGGTTTCATTACAGAACATCCGGCAAAAGCTTATTCCCTGCCGCCCGTTCTTTCTATTCAGAATGATATAAAAAAAATGGAGCTCAATCTTTCCAGAAGCGTTAACGAAAACATCCTGAAATATTTAACGACTCTTACCATCTATACAGGCGGTCGTTTTCCGGGACCTTTGTATTACCGTCAAACCTACTATCCGTTCCATTCCGAAAGTCGTCTTGAGAATTCGGAAATATTAAACTTTCTTGATCATATACATTCCCGTTATATTAAAAAGATCAATATTGTTTTTTCACGTATTGAGGCAATAAATTTTTTAATATCCCTCTCAGGGAAACTTAAAGCCGCGGCTCCTAAGGTTGTTTATTATTGCCATGTCCGGGAACTGTCGGATAATATAACATCCATTCTCACACAGCTCGATATAACAACCATCCTCATATGTGAATACGAGCCGGCCTCACTAACTGCATTGAGAGATTTTCTTGAATACCACAGGGGCCTGCATCCCTTTGAATTTAATTTCCTTATTAGGAGCCAGACGGAGTACAATTACTGGGAACATCTGGTATCCCAATATGAAATAAAACTATATAAGTATATCCCTATTTATGATAACAACTACGCTTTCTTCAACCGATTCGTTTTTCTGAATAAAGAAGATATTAACAGTGTAGCCCTCTCCAAAAGAATTGTATTCGCCCACCAGTCGGTTAATATTAACTTTTTCGGAGAACTCATCCTGCTGCCGGACGGTTTGGTTTATTCCAATGTCAACAAGCCACCCATCGGATGTATGCAGGATTCTCCTTATGATTTAATTAAAAACGAATTACACAAGAATTACGCCTGGCGGGTAATCAGGGACCAGGAGCCCTGTTCCGAATGTGTTTACCAGTGGCTTTGTCCTTCTCCTGGTCAATATGAATTGATTCTTGGTAAAAATAATTTATGTACACTTAAATAATATATACGGTCTTGCCAGCCGGATAAACCCTATTCCATCAGATAAAAGGTTGTACATAACATATTAAAGTAAAATGACAACAGGCATAAAAACTACATCTTCTTTTCACAAGAACCGATAACAGGTAATCGTGATGCAGAGCCCGTTCTGTATAAATCACCCGGAGCGGATGCCGAAAAGCTGACGAGTAGGCTTCTTTAATCTTTTATTGCTATGAAATCATTAAAATTAAACAACCTTGAATACAGTAGCCTTAATGAAAAAGAGATGAAACATATCACCGGAGGCGCGTCTTGTTATTGTGCTTGCATGTATGCAAATTCGGGAGGTTCAAGCACGGACGACAATGGAATTGCTAATAATGTAAACGGGCTCCATTCAATTGGGGTACCATTAGATGAACAAGTAGTGTATATATCAGAGTGTATTGTGGAAGCACCTCGACCATGAATGCCGGCTGTGTAGTTAGCATTCATAAATAGTAGCATTGATCTCTCCAAGAATATAATGTAGATTATATTCTTGGAGAGATTGAAAAAAAAATATTGAAATAGTTTAAGATAGAGCTTCTTTGTGACTATAGCTAATAATAGAAAGAAATTCACTGCTATTTAAATCTATATATGTACAGACAGTATTCTCATAAGTGTCCGAGAAAATACTAGGGGCGAAAATATCGCTTAATCTATTTTTTTTATGGAAAGCGATGGGTATAAGACTCATAAGTAGTACAAAAACGGTTGCTCCGATGTTCATGGGATGGATTTTTTTAGGTGCCGAAGTTAAATGATCGAAAATATGAAAATAAGGTTAACTATATTGTTTTTAATTATTATAAATGGAGTTTACGCTCAGCACTCAAGCGGAGTCAACCGAGAACTTGACAGCATGACAGCCATTGATGACTGTCTGCTTACTGTAGATTTTTTATACACTTTCCATAAAGACACCTTGGGGAACCCTCCCTTTTCCGAAAAATACCGGCTGGATGTGGGACAAAAGTATAGCAGGTATTACAGTCTCTACGGGGAGAAAGCCGATTCTATACATGCTATGGCGACCAAAGCTTACAATCCATTTAAGGAAATGGGGCTGGGCAGTAATGAAGCCATCAGCTACGCCGATTGTCATTACAATTATCCGAAAAAGGGGATCCTAACCATATCTGTTGGTTATATAAGCCATTTTGTCTATGAAGAAGAAATGCCTGTTATGGAATGGAGAATTATCCAAGATGATACAACAACCATCTTAGGTTATCCTTGTAATAAAGCCACTGTTCGCTTCAGAGGCAGGGACTATATCGCCTGGTTTACTTCCGACATTCCTATACCTTACGGACCATGGAAATTCAATGGCTTACCGGGAACTATTTTGCAGATAACTGAAAGCTCGGGGCTTTTTGAATGGTGTGTAATGGGAATATACAGACCAAAAGAAAGAAGAATACTG
>JAHDNZ010000027.1 GCA_018435125.1 Bacillota bacterium
CGCCAACTAAAGACGACCTGAAAAATAGGGAGCAAGTTGTTTTAAAAGGCAGATGGGACCAATCTTCAACACCATATACATTTAAGGTGAGAGAAATTGAAAATCTAACTCAAAAGAAATCTTTTAAAGCTTAAAAGAGCCCGGAGGGCTCTTTGTCTTTAAATGACCGGCTTTTTAGATAACTTCTGGACAAACTAGAAAAAAAGAGTTTGTTTAGGAGGAAGTCTTATTGCATCTGCTCGCAATTCTTGCCAGTGCGTTAAGTGGTGTCTTTATGGCGCTACAAGGGCTGTTTAATGCCAAACTGGCTGAAAAAGCTGGTCTTTTTCGGGGTAATCTATATGTGCATTTAATTGCTTTGTTGTTAGCTTTTATGCTTTTTATTTTCTTGCCTCATCCGGTTTTAAGAACAAAACTAACTTATACTGACTTATTGGGAGGAGTTTTAGCTCCGGCTATTATTCTTTTGGTAGCCTATGGGATAGCCTTAAGCGGAACATTTAAAGCTACTATTGCCATTGTAGCAGCACAAACTTTAGCCGCCGCACTGTTAGATAACTTTGGCCTTTTTGGTTTAGAGAAAAAACCTTTGAGTTGGCTGGAGATAGGCGGAGCTATTTTGATTATCTTTGGTGTTTACCTAGTTCTAAGATCGAAATAAGGGCTTTTAGGAAGTAGACCTCGATCAATACTCCAAAAAGCCCTTAAAATCTTGTGGATTCCATTCATATTATCTTGAGGTTTTTGGCCTAAAATGCTAATATATTCATGTTTGACAATTAAGTCTCTAGGGCAGGGGGGCTTGGCATTGAAAGAAAAGGTCATGCTGCATATCGAAGCATATCAGCTGGTGGAAGGACAAAAAGAGCATCTTGTTTCCCTGGACACCGTAGGCTTTGCTTATGAAGAACAAGATTTTCTTTACCTAGAGTACGAAGAGACTGAGCTTATAGGTGTCAAAGGAACCACCACCCAAATCTGTCTGCCGTTTTTAGACAACAAAAAGGTTATCATAAAAAGGATCGGCTCATCTAGTATGAACCAGGTCTATGTCAAGGGGGAAAAATATCAAACATCATATCTAACCCCCTATGGTGAGATGTCTGTAGAACTCTTGCCTAGTATGGTTAATGTTTTAAAGACAGATACCTATATTAAAATCACCTTAAGCTATGATCTAGTTGTTAGTAGCCAATATGTAGGTCAGCACCAACTCAATATCGAAGCCAAATTAAATGTTACCGTTTAGAGGAGGTGTTATCTTTGACAAAGGAGATTTATAAACCACAATTTTATAAGCTTATAACCGAATGGGTCTCTCTTTTATGGCAACATTTAGGTGAAGTGGTACTTTTAAGTGCCTTGGGATTTTTTGGGTCCATACCACTTATAACCGGCGGGGTTATTTTTGCCGGTACTTATAATATAATGAGATTATTAGTAGCTAGAGAGCTGGCACTAAAAGAAGATTTCACTTCTGCTGTAAAGGAGAAATGGAAGACTGCCACAGCTCTTTTTTTAGTGAATTTGGCGATTATATTAATTTTAGCCTTTGATCTTTATTTCTTTTGGAACAGTCCCGATATAAAGTTTCTTTTCTGGGTTGGGATCTGGTTTGTGTTAGTTTTTTTAATGGGTTTAGTTTATATGTTTCCTATGTTAACAGCTGAAAATTTTAGTTTTAAGAAAATCTTTGTCCGTTCATTTAAGATGGCCATGGTAGACCCACTCTTTAGTTTTCTGGTGGCCGGCTTTAGTATGTTGTGGCTTGCTTTATGTGTTATTTTAATTCCCATGCTAGCTACCGTAGCATTTGGAGGATTAGCTCTGTGGGGTAGTTTAGCCTATCGCGAAATGAGTCTAAAAGTCGACAGCATCTTAGCTGTTAAACCAGAAAGTGCCACAGAAAAAGACTTGGATGCCGAAAATGAGCATTAATTGATTTTAAGGAAAGAGACAGCGCTTGTAGAAAGGAGTAGCGGCAGCAGTTTCCTTAGCCAGTAGAAAACTGGATTTTTTCTGCTGTTTGCGTGTGGAAGACGTGGCTAAATACATTTTTGTTACTGGCGGTGTCGTCTCATCGTTAGGTAAAGGAATCACTGCAGCATCACTAGGAAGGCTCCTAAAAAGTCGTGGTGTCTCGGTAACGATTCTTAAATTAGATCCTTATCTTAACGTTGATCCCGGCACTATGAGTCCTTTTCAACACGGAGAAGTATTTGTAACTAACGATGGCGCCGAGACCGACTTGGATTTAGGACACTATGAAAGATTTATTGATGAAGACCTTACTTACTTAAACAGTGTAACAACAGGTAAAATATACTGGTCAATTCTGAACAAAGAACGCCGTGGTGATTACCTTGGAGGAACAGTACAAGTTATTCCTCATGTTACCAATGAAATTAAAGCTTGTATTAAAAGAGTAGCCAAAGAAAGTAATGCTGAAGTTGTTATCGTTGAAATTGGAGGTACAGTTGGCGATATTGAAAGCTTACCCTACCTTGAAGCTATCAGGCAGATGAAAACCGATGTTGGGAAGGATCATGTTTTATATATTCATGTAACTCTGGTTCCTTATATAAAATCTGCCGAAGAACTTAAAACCAAACCTACCCAGCATAGTGTCAAAGAATTACGCAGTATTGGTATTCAGCCCGATATCATTGTCTGTCGTTCTGATCGGCCTTTATCAATGAAAATCAGAGAAAAGATTGCTCTCTTTTGTGATATAGAAAAAGAAGCAGTTATACCCAATGTTGATGCTGAAACTATCTACGATGTGCCACTTATTTTTGAAGAAGAAGGGCTAGATGAAATTGTTATAAGAAAACTTCAGCTATCCTGCAAGAGCCACGATCTCAAAGAGTGGCGGGCTATGGTAGATAAGATGAAAAATCCTTCTCACAAGGTTAAGGTAGCTATTGTAGGTAAATATGTTGCCTTGCCGGATGCCTATTTATCGGTGGTGGAAGCTCTAAAACACGGCGGAGTGGCTAATGACTGCCAAGTAGAGATAAAATGGGTTGATGCCGAAGCTATTGAAGATAAGAGACTAAGCTTACAAGAGGCCTTTAGTGATGTTTCGGGGATCTTAGTTCCGGGTGGTTTTGGTTACCGTGGTGTAGAAGGCAAAATAATGAGCACTGAATATGCCAGAGTAAATCACATACCTTTTTTAGGGCTCTGTTTAGGTCTACAATGCGCCATCATAGAATACAGCCGCCATGTATTAGGTTTAGTTAATGCCAACAGCTCTGAGTTTGATTTAAAAACCAATTATCCGGTTATTGATATTTTGCCTGAGCAAAGAGATCTGGAAAACCTAGGGGCAACCATGAGGCTTGGAGAGTATGAGTGTGAGCTAATTCCTGAAACCAAAACCCAAAAACTTTATAATAAAAGTGTTATCAAGGAAAGGCATCGCCATCGTTATGAGGTTAATCCAAATTTTGTTGATCAGCTTAAAGAAGCTGGTATGGTTGTAAGTGGTGTTTGGGGTGCCAAAAAACTAGTAGAAATAATTGAATTAAAAGACCATCCTTGGTTTATTGCGACCCAATTTCATCCTGAATTTAACTCCCGGCCTACCAAGCCACATCCTCTGTTTAAAGGTTTTATTGAGGCGGTCTTAAACGAGAAAGAAAAAGAAAAAAAATAAAACAGGTATAATTAAGAGCTTCCTTACCCAAAATGGTAGCAAGCAAAGGTAAGGTAGGGAGGCTTTATTTATGAAAAAGTTATTCGTGGCATTTTGCCTGATTATCATTTTCTTAGGGGCTACTAAGCTACAAGCACAGGGTTATGTTACCAAAGCTAACAGTTTAGTCTTTTTGGCTCTAGATAATAAAAACTATCTGCAGTTTAAAACACCGGATGGTAAAGGAGTACTGGAGATAGCAGGCAAAGCAGAGATCTTACTAGATGATAGTGCCATTACTATAGCCAGGTTGCAAACTGAGCTTCAAAAAGATGAATATGCAGCTTGGATCTATCAAAATGAAAATAAGATAGTTAAAATAATTTTGACAAAAAACTGCTACCAAATTCGTATTAAGGCTATTGATCCTGCAGGCAAGCGCCTTTTATCATGTGATGGTTATTGGTATTTAGTTTTGCAGGATGTCGCGCTTAACAGATATGTAGCCGGTGATAAAGTAAATATTTATCTATCTTTTGATGGTCAGTTAGAAAGGATCTCACCACTTGACAGGGAATTACAAAGTTTATGACGAAAAACTATTTTAGAATTCGAAGTGAAAGGTAGGTGAACTGAACCCTTAGGTTCAGGAATAGATGCCTCTAGTATCAGGAAAAGAAATTCTGCAAGCTGCGAAAAAAGGTGGTTATGCAGTCGGAGCTTTTAATGTAAATAACATGGAGATTATCCAAGCCATTGTAGAAGCAGCAGAAGAAGAAAGATCACCCGTACTTTTACAAGCCAGTCAAGGTGCCATAAAGTATGCCGGTTTAGATTATATTGTGGCTTTGGTCAGAGTTGCTGCGGGAAAAGTTAGTGTGCCGGTAGCTTTAAATCTTGATCACGGGACCAGTTTTGATCAGGCTATGAAATGTCTTCGGGGTGGCTTTACAGCCGTAATGCTAGATGGATCCCATTATCCTTTCGATGAAAATGTGGCTCTAGTTAAAAAAGTGGTCGCTGTTGCCCATGCGGTAGGTGTTTCAGTTGAGGGTGAATTAGGACGCATTGGTGGCACTGAAGATGATATCTCGGTTGATGCCAAGGATGCTTATATGACCCTGCCTGAGGAAGCCAAAAAGTTTGCTGATCTTACTGAGGTAGATGCCTTAGCTGTAGCTATCGGTACGGCTCACGGGGTTTATCATGGAGAGCCTAAACTGGATTTTGAACGTCTGAGTGCTATTCGCAAGATAGTCGACTGTGCTTTGGTTTTACATGGAGCATCGGGTGTACCCGATGAAGCAATCAAAAGAGCAGTCAAGATCGGTGTACAAAAAATTAATATCGATACTGAGATTCGTCAAGCCTTTACTAATGGAATTAAAAAGGTTATGGCTGAAAAACCAAACGAGTTTGATCCTCGCAAGCTTCTTGGACCAAGCAAAGAAGCTATGAAAGAGGTTGTTAAAAGCAAGATGCGTCTCTTTGGCTCGTCTCAAAAAGCTTAAATTATTGAACCCTATGAGAATATATCCTCATAGGGTTTTGTTATTGGCTTAATATGGCAGATATGTTAAATTAGCTCAGTAATGCTCCTGTTTAGCAACGCCTATCTTCGGTTATACTTTTTTTGAGTGGAATAGGCAGGGATCTTTGCCTGATAGGAGAACTTTTAAAAAATGTAGACTAAAGATTTAGGTGGGATGCTAAAATGCCAGAACACTCACGGCCTAAGGGCCTGGTTATCTATGGCATTGCCCTTTTAATTCTCATAGGCTCCGGTACTTTATTTATCTGGCGTTCCCTCACTGGGCACCCTCTTTTTTGGGAGGAAAATATCGGTGGTGGTAACGATGAAGATCTTGCTTACTTAGAACAGGTGGAGCAAGAAAACAGCGAAGGGTTTATGAGAGAAGATGACGACACCTATCGTTTAGAAGCTGATATATTAGTAGCCGAGTCCCTTTCTATTTGGGAAAGAATTAAAACCCATGAAGTACAAAAAGGCGAGAGCCTTTGGACTATTGCCAAAGATTATAACATAGATGTCGACACCATAATTGGGGCTAACGAACTTAAAAGTCACGATAAAATAGATATAGGGCAGAAGCTTACGATTCTGCCGTTTAAGGGTCTTACCCATCGGGTAGAAAAAGGTGAAAGCCTCTGGTCTATTTCTAAACGCTATAATGTGCCGGTGGAAGAGATAATTGAGACCAATAGCCTTGCTACCCAAAACATTAAAATCGGTGAGATGCTTGTTGTTCCAGGAGCTATACTTACCGAAGCTGACAAGGAGCGAAGGCTTCTTTTAGCCAGAGGAGGCCTGCCACTTTTTATTCGGCCGGCTAGTGGACGCATATCCTCTCGCTTTGGTATGCGCTGGGGTAAGATGCATCAAGGTGTTGACCTGGCCATGCCGGTAGGCACTCCAATCAGAGCTGCCTCTGCCGGGAAAGTCATAAAAGCGGGTACAGCAGGCGATTACGGGCAGCTGGTGGTGATAAAACATCCTGAAGGTTTCGAAACTCGCTATGCTCATAACAGTAAAATCAACGTTAAGATTGGCCAATACATTAAACAGGGTGATATTATTGCCTACTCAGGCAATACTGGTCGCTCAACCGGGCCACACCTTCATTTTGAAATAAGAGTAAATGGCAAACCCCAAGATCCACTCAAATGGATTAACTAAAAGAAGAAGGAGCTGATTTTATCAGCTCCTTTTTTTGATAGTATAGTGTGAGAAACTGCCAAGAGGTGCATGTTTGGCTATTTCTGCGAGAAAATAACTAATGCCAAAACCAGGCTCTTTAAGAGATAATTCCTTAAATAACAAGTCGGGGTCTATATTTAAATTGCGAATTTGGACGAGATCTACCCATCCCTCTTGCAAAAGTTCTATCCAGGCTTTGATTTCCGTAGGTGTATCATTAAGACCGGGGATGGTCAAAAGGTTTAAGGAGATAAAAAGGCCTGTTTTTTTTAATGCTCTACCGGTTTCATGTATAGAGTCTAGATTATAGCGATGGGGACGGTGATAATTTTCATAAGTTTTGGCCACATTTGAGATCATACTAATGCGGATAGAATCTAAACCGGCAGCTCTTAGTTTAAGAAGCCTATCCTTGCTAAAACCATTGGTATTCATGTTAATGATGCCTTTTTGGGTTTTGTGGCGTACCAAAGTTATGGCCTTAAAAATAGTTTCATAAGCAAGCAGCGGTTCACCTTCACAGCCTTGACCAAACGAGATTATCGGTTCAGCTTTGGAATCAAGATGATAGAGCATAAGCTCTGCAATCTCTTTAGATGTAGGCTTAAACTTAATTCTGGCTTGTGGAGAGGGACAACACTCTGACTCTTGCAGCGAGATACACCCAAGACAACCTGCATTACAAGTAGGTGAAGTGGGAATACCTCCTTCAAAACGATGCCAGAAGATATTTGTGGCTGTAAGACAATGATAGTTTAGAGCACAATGAGCTAGATGCTCCACCAGACGATTTTGAGGAAACATTTTTTTCAAAGCGGCAATTTTTGGGGGGAGTTTTTGGCGGGGAGAGTTAAGAGGATTCCATTTAGCCGGATTATCAGTCTTTTTTGCTGCAACATACAATTTCCCCTTTTTATCTACCACAGCAGTATAACCAAACAGCGGTAAAATGGGAGCAGCTTCTTTATTTTCATAGGCAGGTAGAGCTAATCTAGTGTAACCTGCCGGTAAAATGGCAGCCAGAGGGAAAATTAGAGATGGGGCCTGGCTTTCGATAACTTTAAGTTGTCCATCAACATAGCCAAGAGGTGATCTTCCCGGCAAATACATTAGATCAGAACCCTTGGGCAGAGGGATAAACTCCGTAGAATAAAAAAAGTTGTTGCCATTTCTTACTACGGCAGGAAAATCTGTAGCGATTAATTCACCGGCTTCATTTAGATAAACCATGGTATAATCATTATTAGCAGTCATTTTAATGGCCTCCGTTTGTTGTTTACAAAGTAATTAAACTGTTTGTTCTGGTCTTTCTTGATTATATACCTTTACTGTGCTAAAATAAAAGACGCGATTTTGATTAGAAGACGAGGTGAGTCCGTTGAAGGAAAATATACATCCAAAGTATTATCAAGCTAAGGTTATTTGTGCTTGTGGCAATACTTTTGAAACCGGTTCTACCAAGCCTGAACTAAGAGTAGACTTGTGTTCTAAATGCCATCCTTATTATACTGGAAAACAAAAGCTCCTCGATGCAGGCGGTCGAGTTGAGCGTTTCAAGAAAAAATACAATCTCTAAAGACTTGGCAGGCAGAGCCTGCCTTCTTTTTTTGGAGGTGAAGCTTCTGCGAATTGGTAATGTGGCTATAGAAAATACTTATGTTCTTGCTCCAATGGCCGGAGTAACCGGGAAAGCTTTTAGGCTTATTTGCAAAAGGCAAGGAGCAGGCCTTGTGGTAACTGAGATGGTAAGTGCCAAAGCACTCACCTACAACAGCAAAAAGACTAGAAAGCTTTTGGAAATTGACCCTTTAGAACACCCTATTGCGATTCAACTCTTTGGTTCTGAACCCGAGGTAATGGCTAAAGCCGCTATAATCTGCCAAAGAGACTTTAAACCGGATCTAATCGATATCAATATGGGTTGCCCCGCACCTAAGATTGTAAAAAATAATGAAGGGTCGGCACTCCTTAAGGATTTAAATCTAGCTGAAGGTATAGCCAAAGCAGTTGTGGATGCAGTTAAAATACCTGTTACCTGTAAAATACGTCTTGGCTTTGATAAAGATTCTTATGTACATGTTCCTCTGGCAAAAAGGCTGGAAGCTGTAGGTGTTAGTGCTATCACAGTTCATGGGCGGGTAAGAGAAGACTTCTATAGTGGCAAGGCCAATTGGCAGGCTATTAAAGAAGTAGTTGAGGCAGTTGAAATTCCCATAATCGGCAATGGCGATCTCTGGCAAGCAGAGGATGCACTCAGAATGAAAAAAGAGACAGGTTGCCAGTTTGTGGCCCTGGCCAGAGGTACGCTAGGTAATCCCTGGATCTTTAGAGATCTGAGGCTACTTGAAAACGGCCTTGCCAAAGAACCTGTCCCCTTACAACAAAAGCTAGATATGGCTTACCTTCATGCCAAACTCCTACTGTCTTATCTCTCACCAAGATCAGCGATGCTGGAGATGCGAAAACATTTGGCTTGGTATCTAAAAGGGATTCCGCAAGCTAGAGTTTTTAGACAGGAGCTAAACAGTATTGAAACTCTGGCTGATTTGGAAAGAATAATTGACTTAATTAACTCCTCAGTTTAACTGGGGAGTTTTTGTTGACTTTTGAGAAAGACCTTGGTAAAATATTGATGTTCACATTATTGTGCACAAAGGGATCGCTATTAAATTAAAGGAGAGAAGCTTTAATTAAAGCGCCTTTATGAAACTTATCCGTATTGGTGATAAACTAATTGACCGCGATAAAATAATTAGACGTATAGATGAGATCCTCACCTTACGTTCAAATGGGCAATCACAGATTGATTCTGCCAAAAGCCTAGGTTTAGATCGAACTTTTATCTCCAGATTAGAGTCTCTAGGTGAAGTTTTAAAAGGTGGTAAGCTGGCCTTGGTTGGCTTTCCTGTTGCCAACAAAGATGAACTTGAAGAAGTGGCCTTTGAAGAAGGGGTGGAGTTTACCTTTTTACTTACCGATAAAGAGCGGTGGGAAATGGTTTCTGATACAGATGGAGCAACCCTAGTTAATAATCTTCTGGAATTGATTCAGACCTTAAAAAACTACGATACTATTATTTTTCTCGCTTCCAATTTCAGAAGTCAGTTTGCTGAGTCAATTATCGGCAAACAGGTACTTACTATTGAAATTGGCAAATCTCCAATCAAAGAAGATGTCAAGGTTGATGCTATAAAAATTAGGGAATTGATCCGGGAAATTCGCCGTAGGGAGGAAAAAATATGAAGCAGGTTGTTAGTGTAAGTATTGGTTCATCAAAACGCAATCATGAAGCTACCTTTGAAATTATGGATGAAGAGTTTCTAATTAAAAGAATCGGTACCGACGGAGATATTGATAAAGCTATAGAGATTATTAAAAGTCTTGATGGTAAGGTAGATGCTATAGGTCTTGGAGGAATCGATTTTTATTTATTTTCTAAAAGCCATCGTTATATAATTCAGGACTCAAAAAAGTTTTTTACAGCAACCAAACAGACACCTATTCTTGATGGAAGTGGGCTTAAAAACACTTTGGAACGCAGAGTCATAAGACAGTTACAAGAAAATAATATTGTAGATTTTACCACCAAAAAGGTTATGGTTGTCTGTGGCATGGATCGCTTCGGCATGGCAGATGAGATTGAAAAGTTAACTTCTGATGTTGTTATTGGCGATGTTATGTTTGCATTAGGTATTGGCATTCCCCTGCATAGCTTAAATAGTCTCGATAAGGTGGCTAAAGTTATTGGCCCGATTGCCATGCGTCTGCCTTTTTCTGTGCTCTATCCTACGGGGAAAAGCCAGGAGAAGGTGGTAGAAAAATACGGTAAATACTATCACTGGGCTGATGTCATTGCCGGTGATTTCCTCATGATAAAAAAACACATGCCAAAGGATTTAATGGGCAAAATTATTATTACTAATACCACCACTAAAGAGGATTTAGAAGAATTAAAACAACGAGGAGTCGAACTTCTAGTTACTACTACCCCTGAGCTAAATGGACGCTCTTTTGGGACAAATGTGATGGAGTCTATGTTAGTAGCGCTATCAGGTAAGAAACACGAACTGACTGAAGCTGAATATATGGCTCTGCTTGAAAAACTAAACTTCCAGCCGCGCTGCTTGTGGCTGCAAAAATAGAGGTGCTAACTTATGGAAAAGTTCGGGTTTGTTATTCACCCGATATCTTACAGTGATATTAGTCGTAAATTCGGTAAAATTGCCAATGTGCTGCCAAAACCTTTAGTACTTTCAGCTATGAAACATATAGGAGCCAAAGAGGTTTCGCATATCACCGGTATAAAGTCTATTAACGGAGCAGAAGCAGAAGGCTGGTTTACAGCCTGCACTCTAACTACAGAGCAAATGGTTAATCTTCCTATTGGGTATGTACAAAAAAAGATAATTGATGCTGTAAACTTAGCAGCAAAACAGGGAGCCAAAGTTGTTGGACTTGGTGCCTATACAGCTGTAGTTGGTGATGCTGGCTATACTATTGCCAAAAACACCTCTGTGCCTGTTACAACTGGTAACAGTTATACGGTGGCTTCTGCCCTCTTAGGTTTAGACTGGGCTTCAAAAAAGTTGGGTACAAACTTAAAAACTAGCAAAGTAGGCGTTATGGGCGCTTATGGTTCTATTGGCAAAGCTTGTTCGCGACTTCTTGCCAGTAAAGTTGGAGAATTAGTTTTAATCGGGAGAAACAAAAACGAGCTCGAGATCTTAAAAGAGGAATTAGCCCCACAAGGTTTAGTGAGTATATCTACTGATTCTCATATGTCTTTACCTAGTTTGGATGCTTTGGTAACAGTAACTAGTGCCATCGATGCGGTTATTGAGCCAGAAGATCTCAAAACCGGAGCTATTGTCTGCGATGTAGCCAGACCGCGAGATGTTTCTAAACGAGTAAGCGAAATTCGAGATGATGTTCTGGTTTTTGAAGGCGGAGTCATAGCTGTACCCGGAGATGTAGATTTTCATTTTAATTTTGGTTTCCCACCTAAAACTTCATATGCTTGCATGGCTGAGACGATGCTGTTAGCTTTAGAAGGCCGTTATGAGTCTTATTCGCTAGGTAGAGAGCTGGATGTAAATAAAGTTAACGAAATGATTATCCTAGCAGAAAAACATGGTTTTAAACTAGCTGGTCTTCGTTCATTTGAAAGAGCTATTAGTGATACCGATATAATAAATATTAAAGAAAGAATAGAACTAAAAAGAGCTTAGGAATCTTAAAGACAGTGGTTAAAAACCACTGTCTTTTTACCTCTAAAATATGTTTAAGGTACACTTTCTCTTTCAGGCAGGATATTTGTACGCTGTATCTAAATTAACACGAGAATACAGTTTTAACCCATATTTGCTACTCAGGTATTGACAATCTAGTTAGGCTTGGTGCTTCTTTTTGTATATTGTTGACAATCCTAATTCTTCTCTATATAATTGAAAGAAACTAAAGGCAGATTGAACTAACGATCTGCCCCTTTATACGTCCTTTAGAGAATAAAGGATATTTGCTGTGAATAAAAGTTGCCAAGAGGCCATAAGATACTGAGTACCGGGGACAATGGCAAAGCTTTAAGCTTAACTAGATTGCTGACAATCTAGTGTTTTTTTCGTATCATCTCACTATTGATTAATAGTAGTAATTCCTTTAGAAAGAAGGGAATGCAATGTCTGATAAACCAGTTCTTTTAACACAAGAAGGTTTAAGGCAGCTTGAAGAGGAACTCGATTACCTCAAACGTGTAAAAAGGCGCGAAGTCGCAGAACGTATTAAAGAGGCTCTTGCTTTTGGTGATATAAGTGAGAACTCTGAGTATGATGATGCGAAAAATGAACAAGCTTTTGTGGAAGGGCGCATAGCTGAGTTAGAGGCTAGACTAAGAAACGCAGAGATTATTGACAAAGACGAGCAAACTGAAAATGTATCTCTGGGTTCAACAGTGAAATTAAAGGATGTTGAAACAGACGATCTCTTTGAGTTTACTTTAGTAGGATCTACAGAAGCTGATCCGGCTAAGTCGAAAATTTCAAATGAATCTCCGGTTGGCAAAGCCATCATTGGTCGTAGAAAAGGGGAAACAGTTCACGTTTCAGCTCCTGCCGGGAATATTGCTTATAAGATCGTAGCTGTTAATTAACTTGGTCGATTTGGAGGTTTTTGGCTATGAACGACAGAGATCAAATTATTAATAATAACAATCAACCAGATGAGCTGAGCGAGCATATTAAAGTCCGTTTAGACAAATTAACATCCATGCTTAAGGATAATAAAAACCCTTGGGGTTTGCGATATGAAAAAACCCATGACAACCTGGATGTTATCACGCGGTTTGAGCAGTTAGAAGGCAGTGAGGTTTCTCTGGCCGGCAGAATTATGGCCATAAGGGGTCATGGCAAAGCAACCTTTGTTGATTTGGTCGATCGTTCCGGTAAGATCCAACTGCATGTAAAAGCCGATCTCTTAGGTGAAGAAAGATATCATGAATTCTCCACCTATGATCTAGGTGATATTATTGGAATTAAAGGAACAGTTTTTAAAACCAAACGTGGTGAAGTTACAGTTCAGGTTAAAGAATGTACCTTTTTAACTAAGGCACTTAGGCCGCTACCGGATAAATTTCATGGACTTAAAGATATTGATATGCGCTACAGACAACGCTATGTTGATCTGATGGTTAGTCCTGAGGTAAGAGACACTTTTATTAAAAGGACAAAAATTATTAAAGCAATACGTAATTATTTAGATAATCTTGGTTATCTTGAGGTGGAAACCCCTGTTATGCACACCTTGGCAGGTGGTGCCGCTGCCAAGCCATTTGTTACTCATCATAATGCTTTGGATATGACTCTTTATTTACGTATAGCTCTTGAACTACACCTTAAACGGTTGATTGTGGGTGGTTTTGAAAAAGTTTATGAAATGAGCAGGGTCTTCCGTAACGAAGGTATATCCACCAGGCACAATCCTGAGTTTACCATGATTGAACTTTATGAAGCCTATTCGGATATAGATGGCATGATGGAGCTTACAGAAAATATGGTAGCCTCTGTAGCTAATGAGGTTTTAGGGACCAAGAAGATAAGCTATCAGGGACAAGAGATTGATCTTACACCACCTTGGACACGAATATCTATGCTAGAGGCTATTAAAAAGTATGCGAATCTAGATTTAAGTGGCGATCTTTCGGATGCAGAGGCTCTTAAATTGGCAAAAGAGCATCATTTGGAAATTGAACCTAGCTGGACCTATGGACATGTGGTAAATGGCTTTTTTGAAAAGTACTGTGAAGAAAAGCTAATACAGCCGACTTTCGTTTATGGACATCCATTAGCTATCTCGCCTTTGGCAAAAAAAGACGAAAAAGATCCCCGCTTTACACAGAGATTTGAACTTTTTATTGTCGGCAGAGAGCATGCTAATGCTTTTTCTGAATTAAATGATCCTATTGATCAAAAACAAAGGTTTTTGGATCAACTTAAAGAAAGAGAAGCCGGTAATGAAGAAGCTCATGTAATGGACGAGGACTTTATTACAGCTTTAGAGTATGGTATGCCTCCTACAGGAGGTCTAGGTATTGGTATTGACCGTTTGGTAATGCTTTTAACGGATCAACCATCTATTCGGGATGTAATTTTGTTCCCACATATGCGACCTAAAGAATAAAAAGAGCAGGTACCTATTAGGGTACCTGCATTTTTCTAGCGGTGACTAATTCGCCTATTTCCAGCAAAGCCATAGTCTCGTTGTTTATTCTCTCGATATTGGCCAAGGTGGAATCGATCTTTGCTTTAGCGGAGATAAGTTCCTCTTTTAAGTTATTAAATTTGGCTAAGGAAGGATTACTTTGAATACTAATTTGTTGTGTCTTTGATCCGAATAAAGTTCTGGCCAGAGGCAATAGTTCGGTGGGATACAAGCGTTCGCCCTTTTGAAACTTCAGGAATAGATTGTAAAAGTGAGTAAAATTATTATTACTCAAAAGAGGCAGCATTTTAGCTAGAGGGCTGTCAAGGATTGCCTGAGGATTTTCCAAAAGTGGAGCTAAGGCAGGTAAGTTTTTTGGATCCAGACCAAGATCCGGCAAAGGAACTTTTTTGGGGACGATATCAAGACGAGATTTAATTTCCTCAATGGCTTTTTCAGTTTGTTCTCTTTGTTTTTTAAGATCGTTTTCAAATCTGTCTAGCTGTTCTTTAATCTGTTCTAAAAGATTTAGTGCCGAGGGATTTTCATCTTCCAAGGTACTTTTTGTCGGGTACGGCCACATTTTTTTACCTCCTGATTCTTTAAAACCACAGAACTATGATTATTACCTTATGTATAGATATGATTGAGAGAGGCAAAATGGGTAGGATTTATATTAATGTGGAATAATGGACATGTAAACCGAAATAATCCTGTTGCATAAACTCTACTTCTTAGATATATTAATAATGCTGCACTTAAATTAGCATGTTCGAGGGTCAGAATAAGATCAAAAGATATAAAGAATAAATCAAAAAAGTCCTTGACAAAACCTCTTGAGACATGATATATTAAAAAAGTTGCCGCACTTAATACTTGTTGTCGGTGATACTTAAAAGGAAAGAACCTTGAAAACTGAACAAAGCGACAGTATCTCTCTTCGGAGATACTGTAAGACAGATTGTTAGTTAAACAGGAAAACATTTAAGAAATGTTTCAACCTCGTTAATGAACTGCATTTAATAAATGCAGGCTAGGAATAAACTTTTTACGGAGAGTTTGATCCTGGCTCAGGACTAACGCTGGCGGCGTGCCTAATACATGCAAGTCGAACGGGAA
>JAHDNZ010000034.1 GCA_018435125.1 Bacillota bacterium
AAAAAAGTAGATCAAGACCTATTATAATCTTCTGGTTTATTAGAAAAGAGATGGCTTGAATGTTATTAAGGCCAACATTTAATAGGTTTCCTGCTGCTAATCACAGTGATTTTCAATTTGCCTATAGCTGTGCCGCTGATCCTGTTATTTTGCTGGTACAAGCCAATCGAGTTGGCTAAAAAAAAGAAGATACTGCCTGAAAAAACTTTTAGGTTCCATAAATGACATAGAGTCATTAGTTCGAGCTGTGTAAATAACATCGGAAGATATACCGTAGCGGGGAAAGTTTTACGTTTGGGATTTGCTAAAATCAATCACCTATAGGTGGCTAGAAAATATATAGAAAGAAGTTAACATTATGATCAAAGATTCTCTAAAAGATAGTTCAACTCTTCCTGAGCTTGTCTTTGCAAAAGCAGTGGTGCAATCTCAAGCGGAGATTTTATACCTTGAATAACCGCTAAAATCTCTTTAACTATAGGCAGTTCTACACCACTTCTTTGCCCTAACTTATAGGCTCCCTCAGCAGTAAAAGCACCTTCAACAACCAATTTACTTTGGGTGGTAATTTTTTTTATAGTGCTCCCCTTAGCTAGAGCTATACCAGCATTTCTGTTGCGGCTATAATTACTGCAACAAGTGGCAATTAGATCTCCCATACCAGAAAGCCCAGCAAAGGTAAGCGGATTAGCACCTAACTTTACTCCTAATCTTGCCATCTCGGCAAGGCCTCTTGTGATTAAGGCTCCTCTTGCATTATCTCCATAACCTAGCCCATCGGCAATACCTGTAGCAATAGCGATGACGTTTTTTAAGGCCCCGCCAATCTCGACACCCACTACATCTGCACTAGTATAGACCCTAAATGCGGGTAGCATTAGCTTTTCTTGAATCTCTTTTAGCAGAGACTGATCTTCGCCTGCAAGTACACAGGCTGTAGGTAAACTCTTGGCAACCTCTTCGGCATGGGTTGGTCCTGAAAGCACCAAGACAGGATATTTATTGGCTGTCTCTGTTTTAATTACTTCACTGCTTCGCAAAAGAGTATCTTTTTCAATACCTTTTGCTCCATGGACTAAGATAGCATCTTGCCTTAAATAGGGTTTTAATTGTTTAACTACAAAACGCATATGTTGGGTCGGAACCATAAGTAAAACTAAATTTTGTGATCTTAAAAACTCCAGTGAATCATAAGCTTTTATATTGTCTGGAAATAAAATTCCCGGGAGGTAGTTATTATTTGTTTGTGCTGAATTTATTTCTCTTGCCACATCACTGCTATGCGCCCAGATCTTAACTTGGCGAAAGACTCTAGCATAACTTACTGCCAAAGCACTTCCCCAGCCACCAGCACCAACTATGCTAATTTCCATTTTATACCTCTCCCTTTAGCTTAAACCCCATTTTTATTGATGAATTATCTTTATTTTAACCAAGTCTTAAGTGAAAAAGCAAATGATGATGAAATCAAAAGTTTAGCTATGTTTACTCAATGGTCGGTAAGTTTTAGAAGACTTAACAGATCCTCGACAGAGTTATGCATATACTTATAGCTATCAGAGATTCCCAAATTATAAAATTCAGGGCCAATCTTTTCTGAGAAAAAATCAAGTAAAAACCCTGCTGCCAATTGACCAAGCTCTTCACCATGTTCCTCCTGAAAATAGGCTTGGATTAAGGGGATCAGTTCTTTTTTCTTCTCGTTAGAGAGAACAAATTTGTTATTCTTAGATTTTGAGGTCATATTTTTCTCCTTTACATGTTGCTTTTTAGGGAAAAACCCAAGCTTTATAGCTCGGGTTGGGAGAGATTATTTTCCAGATCAAAGCTTAAAAGTGCTTCTGTGGTTAAAACAAAAAAGCTGTAAGTTTCGTTTTCGGGCGGTAGAGGTAATTCTACAAACCCGGAGTCATCAACTGGGATTGAAGTGTAAGACTCGTCATCTGGATGGGCTAGGTATTGAAAATTCAGATTTCTATATTTAGCATCATTTCTGGTGGCATAGCTCAAGCCTTTTTCGCAGAGTTGAAAAAACCGAGTAGGTTTATTTTCATCAGAGTCAAACAACTCCACTGTAAGGTCGTTTTTTACTGTTTCGTCGAGCCATATAATTTCATGGCTACCGTCGTAGGAGAGATCGATTTGTAAGATCTCCCGGGTAGGTTTAGATACCAGCCAAGAAGTTTTTAACTTGGGAGTGCCACTAGAGATCGGAAAGATGGCAGACCAGATAGCAAACCGATTTTTTTTAGGCCCAAGATAATAGGAATAGCTGTTAGTATCTGTAAGCGGAAAGAGCCTTACCGGAAAGAGGTCATTACCATCAAAAGAAAGGTGAATTTTAGTAAGCACTACTGAAAGCACATTGGGGTAAGTACCGGTAGATTCGGTAAGTTCAGCAAACTCTAAATAAATGAACTCTTGCTTCTCGCCAAAATAACCGGGCAGGAGTTCTTTAAGGTGACCGGTGGCTAAGGTAGTTAATGAGGTAACCAGCGTGTCATTTTTAAAGGTAGCAATATCTGCTTTAGAAAAAAGTGCGGTAGCTAAGACTACTCCAAGTAAACATAGAAAACGGAAATAATTGTTTTTTACCATATAGAATCCTCCCATCAGTATTTAGATAAATAAGGCCTAATAAATAATTCCGCGATAAAGAGGTTTTACCTTTAGTCTTGATAAGACCTCTAAAAAAAAGCATTAGCAAAAAGCTAATGCTTTTTAGGACAAGCCTTTCTTTTTAGTTTTCAACCCAAACTTTGATATAATCGATTTTGACAGTGGTGCGATTGGTACGAAAAGAGATATATTCACCTGGGTCAAGATCTTCTAAGACTTCATAGACGGCAACTTCTTCGCCATTAATAAAAAGAGTGATCTCACCTTTTTTGGTATCAAAAATAGCTTTAAGAACATATTCTTTACCGACTTCGGTCGTGCCTGCGATTACATCACCTAGAGGGTTTAAGATAGCTTCGGTTGGTCCTGTTTTGACCATTTTAATTAAAAATGGTTTAGCTTGGTAGAAAAAGTAGCTCTCTCCCCGCTCTTCGGGATCTTCTACATAGAAGTGAAGACCGCATAAAGGCCCATATTCTACAATAGTATCCAACATAAGAATCTTATATTCGTAGGTTACAATTTTGCCCTTTTGTGGTACTTGACAGTAGACATTGCTGGTAGTATGGTTGATATCTTCATTAATTAAATAACCCTTTTCGACAAACCAATCACCGCTAAAAGAGAACCATTTGCCGGTATCTTTGTCAAAATTGTCTTCAAAAACAAGTTTGGGAGCAGCTAATGTTGCTAGAGTGAAAGCGAGGAGTGTTATAATAATCCATTGTGCTTTAAGCTTCATGTTACCCCTCCTCAAAATAGTATTACTGTATAGTAATACAAAAGTTGTTATTCTCCTGCCAAGATTAGAAATATTTAGTTTCTATATATTAACGCCTGAGTAATTATGAGAGATAAAACTAAGGTCTTGAGAGGTTTTTTAGTTAGAAAGAGGTCTTAAAGCGAAGACAGCTAAATTATATGCATATAGACTATTAACATAAGTTTTTGTTTACATCGAGATATCAAGACCCAGAGGGTAATCTAGGTGTATTATATGGGGGTTTAGTAGAACTTGAAAAGAGATATTAAGCTTATTATCACCGATTTAGACGGTACATTAATCGATGGTAGGCAAAAGATTACACCAAGGGATTTAAAAACACTGGAGGAACTTAAAAAAAGAAACGTTTTGGTGGCAGCAGCAACCGGCAGAGGGAAAAGATCAGCAGACGGTGTCACTCAGGGGCTACCTCTAAGTGAGTACCTTATTTGCTTTCAAGGTGCAGCTCTTTTTAAAAAAGAGGAGGTTTTGTGGCACCAAAAGGTTGGTAATTGCTTGGCTTTTCTCGAAAAGGTTCGCGAGTTAAAAGAAGCCAATGTTGGAGTTTTTATAGAACATGTTCCGGGAGTTGAGGATCTTTCGGTTATAGCACCGGTATACGCAACTAATATAGATTATCTAACCCGGCAAGGCGGCCAGCTAGTCACGGGAGAAGAACTTCAAAAAGCTGCTGCCAAAGATCTGACTAAAATGGTTTACTTTGCCAAACTTCAGGATTTAACAGAGGTAGAGAATGAATGGAAAAAGATAGGAGCTAATAAGCATATAGTTCTATCAAGTGACTACACCTTAGATATAACTCATGCTAAAGCCAAAAAAAGTGTGGCTGCTAGGTATTTAGCTAACTTATTGGGGTTTAGTATGGAGAATGTCTTGGCTCTTGGTGATAATTATAACGATGCGGATCTAATTGCCAGTGCCGGTTATGGTGTGGCGATGAGTAGCGCACCAGAAGAAGTAAAAAAAATAGCCGATTATGTTACGAAAACAGCAGAAGAAAGTGGCTTTTCGGATGCCGTGGCTAAGTTTTTGGATGTAGGCTAAACTTATCTTAAACTAAAATGGGGGGTGTAAAAATGAGAGACGATAAACGTGAACAATATATCAAAGAACGAGAACTGGAACTATTCTACACCTTAACATCTAAAAAAAGACTCCATCTTAGTGGTGCAGTTTCTGGTATTCTAATGCCTTGGATACTATTTTTAATTGTTATAGCAGCGTTATTAATAAGTAATTTTTATGATTATCTGATGTGGAAAGAGTGGGTTTTCGATCCGGTGGGCTTATTAAAAGAAGCAGGACCGCTTTTACTGGGAAGTACCATCCTGCTTACCATTATAGGCTATCTTGCCGGAGTGGGTTTTCCTGAGGAGAGAATCAGACTTTTTAAAACCGATCTCTATTTCTCTCGTCCTTTTAGTTACTTTGTGGTAAGCTTTTTTGTTTTAATGACACCCTTTGGGCTGGTTATTTGGATTTTAGATCGCAATTTTAGTCTGTTGGCCCTGCCTAGTCTGTTTGTGATAAGCCTGTTGCTCTCTTTAGTAGCTTACCCTTATTGGAAAGCCATCTTCAACAAAGTAATCTACCGCCTAAGCGATTTTGATGCCGTCAAAGAAGTGGAAAAAGAGCAAATGGAGGCCAGAAGTAAACAGAATGTGACTCGCAAAGAAGAACAAGAAACCTATAAAAGGTTTCTTGATGAGATGCGAAAACAAAGATAGTTAAAAAATTACTCTTCTTATAAGGGTGAAGTGGAAAGGACTTACTATGTGTGGTATTATTAGCGTTAGAGTAGGCGCAAAGGTCAATTTAAGCTTGGATGTGAAACAAAAACGATCAGATGGGTATCATGGAATAAGTTCAATCTTCCATTCTTTGGCACTTTCTGATATGCTAACTATTAAAAAAGCAACCAAAAAATCTCTTGCCACTAATAATCCTTTAGTGCCAAGTGATGATAACAATCTGGTGTTAAAAGCACTACGGCAGTTAGAACTATATACTGATACGGTGTTAAATTGTGCCTTTACGCTCCAAAAAGAGATTCCTCTTGCTGCTGGTTTAGGGGGAGGCTCTGCCGATGCTGCCGGGGCACTGTTACTGGCGAATAAACTCTTTGAATTAAATCTTTCCCCAGAAGAGCTAAGGCTGATAGCATTAAAAGTCGGTGCCGACGTACCTTTTATGCTTACCGGGGGTGCAGCTTTAGTAGAAGGTATAGGAGAAAAAATCACACCTCTTATGGCCGCACCTAAGTGGGGAATTTTACTTATTAAGCCACCCTTTGGCATAAAAACCGCAGAAGCTTATAAACTGCTTGATAGATCCCAATTAGAGCACTTTGATGAAAAAGATCTTATTAATGCTCTCAAGGTTAAAGACTACCGTAAGCTCGGTTTGTCTTTGGGGAATTCTTTTACACTCCCGCTTATAAAAGAGTGCCCATCCTTAAATCTGATTATCTCGACCTTAAAAGAGATTGGTCTTAAGCAGGTTTCTCTTTCGGGAAGTGGACCTACTATATTTGCATTAACTGAAGATCAAAATACTGCTAGGGTACTAACAGAAAAGCTCTCTAAAAAACTGCCAAACTGGTATTACCCTGAAAACCACGGTCAAAGTGATCTTATACTAAAAGGAAAAGATATCAAACCCTGGCTCTATTTTACCCAGTTAAGTAAAGAGGGCTGGCAGTTAAATAAAGAATAAAGAAAACCATGAAAGGGGGCAGACCGGAGGCACAGTTTATCTGTGCAGTATCGGTAACTAGAATGGGCCGATTAGGACCTATACAACTAGATAACTATCAACCATTGCGTGAGCTGGTATTCGAAGCTTTGCGAGAGGCAATTATTAACGGAACACTAAAACCGGGTGAACGCTTAATGGAAGTACAGCTTGCAGAAGAGATGGGAGTAAGCCGCACACCGGTTAGAGAGGCTATCCGCAAATTAGAATTAGAAAAGCTTGTCATTATGGTACCCAGAAAAGGTGCTTATGTGGCAGATGTCTCCAAAAGAGATGTGGCCGAGGTCTTTGAAATTCGCAGAGCTTTAGAAGGGTTAGCCGCTCAGCTTGCTGCAGACAGAGCCACTGAGGATCAACTTGAGAGCTTGGAACGTTACCTGTTTAAGATCGCTGAAGCTATTGAAAAAGGTGATCTTGAGGCGACCATAAAGATTGATACTCTGTTTCATGGGGAATTATATAAAGCAGCTAACAATGAGCGTCTTGGAGACATGATTGCTAATTTAAGAGAACATATCCAAAGATACCGTTCGACTTCTCTTGCCCATCCAGGCAGAATGAAGCAGGCTTTGATTGAGCATAGAAAGATTGTTGAGGCTATAGGCAATAGGGATCCAAACCTAGCTAAAAGGTTAGCTGAGGAGCATATAGTTAATGCTGAGAACAGTTTAATGCAGGCAATTTTTAAAAGTAAATTGAAATAGATAATTTGCCATCTCCCGGGTTATTCTGCAATTAAAGGGGGTGTGGCGGCAAAAACTATTGCCGCCTCAAAGTGACAAAAGTAGATGTTGTAATTCTAGCAGGGGCTCCCAACACTGGATCCCTCGCAGAGGTTAGTGATGCTTCCTGGGAAGCACTTATTAGTGTCGACGGTCGACCTATGGTGGAATATGTTATTGATACCATGCTAAAAACCGAAAGTTTAGGGCAGCTAGTAATTGTAGGACCAAATGAGCTAAAATCTTTGGCTCCAGCTAATTCTATATTTGTTCCCTGCAAGGATAGCATGGTAGCTAACCTCAAAGTAGGCATCGAAGCTTTGGGTGTAGATAAAGCCCCGTTTCTATTGGTGGCAACTGGTGATATTCCTTTGTTAACCCCAGAGGCTGTTAACGATTTTATCACCCGGTGTTTTAGGTATGAGGCCAAAATTTACTATCCTCTGGTTTCACGCGAAGCTAATCAAGCCAAGTACCCAGAGGTTGAACGCACCTATTTTACACTCCAAGAAGGTACTTTTACAGGTGGCAATCTAATGCTTTTGGATCCTAGCATTTTAGAACAAAAGTATGAGCTGGTAGATCAGCTTGTTTTGTTAAGAAAGAAGCCTGCTAAAATTATTAAGATGTTGGGAATTAAATTTATCTATAAGTATGTTAGAAAAACGCTCTCTATAGAAGAGATCGAAAAGCGTGCGGAAGTAATAATTGGTGCTAAAGGTAAGGCTATAATCAGCCATTACCCGGAAATCGGCATAGATGTTGACAAACCTAGTGATCTTAAACTTATGGAAGAAATATTTTCCAAAAGTGTTTTGACTTAAAAAGCTGCCTTAAGGCGGCTTTTTTAACCTTATTTCAGAGAGGGGTTCTTTAAGGGGATTTGCTTAAAATATTTGTTACTGATTATAATGAAATTATGGTTATAAATATATTAAAGGTTAAAGAATTATATGATAATACTATAAATAAGCAGGACAAATAAGACAAGTGTTGAAATAACGAATTAGTATACAGCTGCTATAGAGTGAGGGAAAAGTTGATGACAATAACTGATGTCCAAGTTCGCAAGGTAGAAGAAGCTGGACGTATGAAAGCTATTGCTTCCATCACCTTTAATGATGCATTTGTTGTTAGGGATATTAGAGTTATTCAAGGAAATGATGGCTATTTCTTAGCTATGCCAAGTCGGAAGCTGTCAAATGGCGAGTTTCGTGATGTAGCTCATCCGGTTAACCCTAAGATGAGAGAAAAGATAACCGAAGAAGTTTTAAAGAGGTTTGCTGCTCTAGATTTCTAACAAGAAGTTGCAAACACTCTAGCGGCAAAAAAGGAGTACTTAGTAGTTACCTACAGTACTCCTTTTTATTCTTGGTAGGTTATTATCTCCTTGACCTTTAAGTCTAGACACTCTTGACCAAAAGCTAACTTAAGGGCTATAATGTTTTCATAAATGAAATAATCTTAAAGACTATGAAGGGAAAAAGTAGTTGGGACTAAACTGTTATAGAGAGCCGGGAAGGCTGGAAACCGGTACAGTTAACCTTTCGAAATGGGGCCCTGAGTTTTTTGGGGTGTTGCCCATTATAGCAACAAGAGTGGCTGTAAAGCAATTAGGGTGGCACCGCGGGTTCTCTCGCCCCTAGGGGGGAGAAGAGCCTTTTTTATTTTAAACGGAGGTGTTTTGTTTTGGCTAAAGTTTTTTCAGGTATTCAACCAACAGGTATAGTTCACATAGGCAACTATTTAGGTGCGGTAAAAAATTGGGTTAAACTACAAAATGAACATGACTGCATCTTTAGTATAGTTGATCTGCATTCGTTGACCATTCCCTATGAGCCAAAATCACTCAATCAACGAGTTCTTGATGCTTTGGCGACCAATATCGCAGCCGGATTAGATCCTGAAAAATCCAGCATTTTTGTACAATCCCTGGTTCCTGAACATACCGAGCTAAGCTGGCTACTTACTACGATAACACCGGTAGGTAACCTCGAACGCATGACTCAGTATAAAGAAAAGTCAGAAAAGCAAGGCCTTTTGGCCGGTCTTTTGTGCTATCCGATTCTTATGGCAGCTGATATTTTACTCTATAAGGCAGAGCTGGTGCCGGTAGGAGAAGATCAACTCCAGCATCTTGAAATTACCCGGGTGATAGCCAGAAAGTTTAACAGTACTTTTGGTGAATATTTTCCTGAGCCACAGCCTAATCTCACAAAGGCTACCCGAGTTATGGCCTTAAATGATCCAGCCTGCAAGATGAGTAAAAGTATCTCCGGAAGTTATATCGCCCTTACCGACAGTCCCGAAGAGATAACCAACAAGGTTAAAAGAGCAGTTACTGCAAGCGATGTTGACGGCAAAATGAGTCCAGGGGTCGCAAATCTCTTTACCTTACTGGAAGCATTTGCACCGCAAGATGTCTACCAAAAGTTCATGAAAGACTTTAACACCGGTACCTTGAAGTTTTCCGAATTAAAACCAGCTCTGGCAGAAGCGATTATAACAGAGCTAACTCCAATCAGAGAAAAACGAACCGAACTGTTGGCCAAACCCAAGATCTTAGAAGAAATTGTCGAGGCAGGTACCAAGAGAGCCAAAAAGGAAGCCAGCGAAAATATGCAGGAGATAAAAGAACTCATGGGCTTAAAACTCCACTTTTAAGAAAATATTTAAAAAAGCAAAAGCACTCATATGAGTGCTTTTGACACTACTGCTTACTGATCTTTTGGTCTTTCACCTAAGGTAACTGTTATAGAGACATATTTTCCCTCTCTGATGACATCAAGGTTCATCTTTTCTCCCACCTTAGAGGTTTCGAGAATCTCTTCAAAGTCCTTAGGTTTAGTAATTTTTTGACCGTTAACCGAACGAATAAAGTCCAGAGCCTTTAAACCGGCTTTATCAGCAGGGCCACTGCGGATTACCTCGCCCACTAAAACCCCGTTATCATCCGGGAGGTTTCTTTGTTCGACCATAGTTGGTGTCACCTGGCTGTAATAGATAATACCTAAATAAGGTCTGATGACTTTACCGTGTTTAATCAGCTGATCTACTACTTTTTTTGCGGTATTAATGGGAATAGCAAAACCAATGCCTTGGCCTTGGGTATTAATAGCGGTATTAATGCCAATGACTTCACCTTTAATATTAATTAAGGGGCCACCGCTATTTCCAGGGTTAATGGCAGCATCTGTCTGCATTAGGTCTTTATAATTGCGAACTTTTCTGGGATCATCGGTATCGGGAATTTGGATCTGACGACCTTTGGCGGATAAAACACCTTGAGTTACAGTGTGATCAAAGTCAGCTCCCCAGGGGTTACCAATGGCGATAACCCATTCGCCGACTCTGGAGGTATCGGAATTACCGAGGTTTAGGGAAGGAAGTTTATCGGGAACATCAACCTTTAAAACTGCTAAATCCAGATCATAGTCTGAACCAAGAAGCTTGGCGATAAAAGGTTTATCGTAACCTTGAATAGTGACCTGGATTTCACTTGCTCCGCGTACGACATGGTCGTTGGTGAGAATGTAACCGTCTTCGCTTATAATAAAGCCGGTTCCCTGACCATAGTTTTCCTCAGGCGGTAGCTGATAGGAATCACCAAAGAAGTAGCGGAAGAAAAGGTCGTTTGGTGAGATGACTTGACCCTGGGTTTTTATAACCGACATAATATAGACTACGGCGGGAGAGGTTGCTTCAGCAACATCTGCAATCGCATAAGGACTATTAATATCACTGGTAAGAGGGATATTGGGTGCAGCGATGGCAGGCGGGTTTACTATTTTTTCCTCAACCGGTCTAAACCAATTTCTAACAGCGGGAACTGAAAACACAACACCTCCGGCGATAAAAGCTAAGACTAAAACAGCCAAAAGGGAGAAACGTTGTTTGTGTGGAATACGATTCATAATACTCCTACTCCTCCTTCAAGAGGTTTTTGTAAGGTTTAAGCCTATCCTTATTATAACTTGGTGTAGTTTTTGGGGCAACCTAGCTTCTTAAGATATTGTCGTTTTGTTTGTGGTAATGTTCAACAGAGGTGGTAGAAATGTTTTATTGCAGAGCTAATACTAAAGATAATAAGCAAAGAATCCTTGAGATCTTAAAACAAGGAGAATTAGTCTCCGGTGAAGCTATCTCTAAAGAGTTAGGTATCAGCCGCAATGCTGTCTGGAAGCAAGTGCAAAACCTAAAAGACCTAGGCTATGAAATATCCGCGGAAACTAAACTAGGTTACCTTTTAACAAGTGTTCCTGATTTTTTGTATCCTTTTGAAATCTGGCCACATTTAAAAACTAAAAAGCTAGGTCAGGCAATTTACTGGGATTATGAACTGACTTCAACCAATGATAAAGCTCGTGAATTAGCCAGACAAAATGCCTTGGAAGGGACTTTGGTTTTAGCTGAGACCCAGTCAAAAGGTAAAGGCAGAAGGGGAAGAAACTGGGAATCAGCACCGGCTCAAGGCATCTATATGTCGCTTATTTTAAGGCCCGTAGCTCCTTTAGCTAAAGCTTCCCCTTATACTTTTTTAGGTGCTTATGCGGTGCTTAGATTTTGTCTATTAAGGGGACTATTAACTAAGGTGAAATGGCCTAATGACATCTATGTTAACGGAAAAAAGATTTCCGGAGTATTATTGGAACTTTCTGCTACAGGGCAGGATATTAGCTATCTGGTGCTTGGAATTGGGCTTAATGTTAACCAGAGATCTTTTCCGGTTGATATTTGTGCGACTTCGCTTTTTCTGGAAACAGATAAAACTTGCTCACGCAATGCAGTCTTGACTGAGCTTTTACTTTATTTAGAAGAGGGGTACAAAAGACTAAGTCAAGATACTACCTGGTTAATTGAGCTTATGAAAGAGCATTCACTCCTTCTTGGGAAAGAGGTTGTGGTAAGCGGGGGTTTGGAATTGGAAGGAGTAGCAGAAGATATTGCAAGCGACGGAGCATTGCTTATAAGGGCTAAGGATAATGAACTGGTTAAAGTCTATGCCGGAGATGTAAGTGTGCGAGAAAAAAATAAGGTGTCTAACAAATAAAAGATATGGGAGGGTAAATAATGAGATATCTATTATATGGTTTTTTACTTTTAGTTTTCAGCCTCTCTAGTATGGCTGCACCACCCATAAATTACTATAACCCCGCTGATTACTTTGAATTCACAGTACCTATTTTGCCAGCCTTTGGAGAAATAATCGATCTGTCCGAGCCTTTAGATGCTCCAGCTGGGAAAGATGGTTTTGTTACCATTAAAGACGGTCATTTTTACTCCGGTGAAAAACAGTTGCGGTTTTTAGGTGCCAATATTGCTTTTGCAGGGGCTTTTCCGCTTAAAGGTGAAGCCAAGCTTGTGGCTCGTAAGCTTGCCAAATATGGTATCAATCTAGTTAGACTTCATTCCCTTGACGCTACTGATGGACGCCCAAGTTTAATCTCTACTAAAGATGGCACTTCTCAAAAACTTAACCCTGAATATCTAGACAGATTAGATCGCTTAATTTACGAACTTAAAGAAAAAGGGATCTATGTCAATATTAATCTGCATATTAACCGTTATTTTCAAACCGGTGATGAAGTAGTCCAAGCTGATTTACTAACTAACTTTTCCAAAGGGGCTAACCTGTTTGATCGCCGCATGATTGAACTCCAAAAAGAGTATGCCAAAGCCTTTTTAACCCATGTAAATCCCTATACAGGCAATGCTTATACTGATGAACCCTCGGTAGCAGCAGTTGAAATTACCAATGAAAACTCCTTCTTTTACAGCTTTTACAGTGGCAGAATTGATTCGTTGCCTCCTTATTATCTAAACCAACTCAGTGAGCTTTTTACAGCCTATTTGCAAAAAAAGTATGACACTACAGACGCTTTGCAATCAGCCTGGCATTCTAAAAGCAGATCTTTAGTGGGTTTAAAAGAAAACGAGTCACTAGAGACTCTGATCACTATTCCCTTGCAAAAAGAGAATCGTCCAAGACAGGTCTGGAAGGATTATATGGCATTTTTGCAACAGATCGAGCAAGCTTTCTTTTGTGAGATGTATGATTTTTTGAAAAATGAATTAGGAGTTAAAGCACCACTAACCGGTACCATGGCTTTTGGCCTCGGAGGGTTGGCATCTCAAAAAGAGCTGGATTTTATCGATATTCATGCTTATATGAATCATCCCTATTATACCGAAGGTGATTGGCAGGGGCAGTGGTTTATTGAAAATAGACCACTGGTAAATCAGCTAAAGGGTCAGCCCTTAGAGTGGGCGGCAGTACATCGTCTGGAAGGTAAGCCATTTGTAATGTCTGAGTTTAATACTCCATATCCCAATTGGTATGAAGCTGATTCGCTCCCACTATTTGCTACCTTTGCCAGAAGGCAGGACTGGGATGGTCTATATATCTTTGACTTTAACGCTTCAGGCAACTATATGCCGGAAAAAGTAACTACCTTTTTTGATATCGACGGGCATCCTGTTAAAATGGCTGAACTTATTATGGCGCATAATCTCTTTGTGCGGGGCGATCTAGAGGTTGCACCCAACGAGATTAAAGCCAAAGTTCCCCTTAAAGAAGCTGTTGATACCATGGTAGATTATTCCTGGAATAATACGCATCTGGCTTTAAGACGCCTAGGCTTAAAAGATTTTCCCGATTTTGATCAAGGCTTTAGCTTAGAGTTTGCAGCAGAGAGTTCTTCTGAAACAGTCGAGAAAAAAGAAGAAAGCGTTTCTCCTCTTAAGGTGATAGAAAATAAAAAAAGCAGGCCCTATGTTACTTTAGATACACCTAGAACCAAATATGCTGTAGGCTTTAGTGCTTCTAATAAGATTGAATTAAGTGATCTTTTCTTTACACCGCTAAATACAAACAGCCTCTATAGTGCGGTTTTATTTACCTCTTTAGATAAAGAGCCAAACCCAATCTCAAAATCAAATCAGATTTTAATAATAGCAGCCGGACGCACTGAAAATAACTTCACCATCTGGAACAAAGACTATACTAACGCCACTTTTGGTATGGAACCGGTAAAAACCGAGGGTATACCGGTAGAAGTAGTATTAAATCATGAAGCAGAAAAAATTTATGTCTACGCTTTGGATTACTCTTCTTGTTTACAAAATTCACTTAAAGTTCAAAAAGGACCGGAAGGTTTTAGTTTCCGTCTTGATCCGGAATACAAGACGATCTGGTATCTGGTTTCTACCGAAGATTTAGAATAAAAAAGCTCCCCAACTGGATAACTAAGGAATTCATTAGAGTAAGAGACGGCTAAGCCAAAGGCTAGGCCGTCTTTTACTGTTTGTTTTTGTTACTTATCTTTGCCTGTATGTAAAAGAGGGTACATTCAAATAACAAGAAACAGGCCAAAAAAAGCCTGTTTCTTGCAAAGTTATGAGATACACTTAATCTTGAAACAAATTAGTTTTGTATTTTACCATATAACCAGATTGTAGCTTTAGGTAATTAAAAAGGGATGATAAAACACAATGATAATGAAGATAAGGTAATTTATCAACCTCTCTAAAACTAAATTGTAAATAGCCATAAAGCTAACCAAACTCAAAGGATTGGCGTAGAGAAAATTCCAAGTAGAGAAGTCTAATAATTTCTTACTAGCACCTCAGCTACTTCACCGCGTTTTTTAGCATTGGAATTAATGGGTCTTTTAGCTTTGATTATTTCAATCTTATAATCTTTATATAGGTCAAAAATAAAATCGGTAGCTGAATTAGAAAGCAAGAATTTAACATCTCTCTTATTCAACTTGTCACAGGTTTTTTTAAGTCTAAGCTGTTCTTTTTGATCAAAACCGCTTTGGTTGTAGCCGGTAAAATTAGCGGTATTAGAGATAGGGTCATAGGGGGGATCAAGGTAAACAAAATCGCCGGACTGTGGCTTTTTTAAGATCTGCTCAAAATCCGTAGCTAAAAAGGCAATATCAGCTTTATTAAAATAATGGCTGACAGCTCTTAGAGTGGTTTCGTTAACTATATTGGGTCTTTTATAGTTGCCAAAGGGAGTATTGAACTCACCGGCTCTATTAACACGATATAGACCGTTATAGCAGGTTTTGTTTAGATAAATAACTCTGGCCGCTCTTTGGATGGGATTGAGTTTGGCAAGAGCTTTGGGAACGCGATCTATTTCCCGCAAGCTGTAAAAATATTCAGCTGTGTTTTTATGCAGTTTAAGTTCAGAGATAAGTTCAGTAACATTTTCTTTAATTACCTGATAGACATTTATTAACTCTTTATTTAGATCACCTACAACAGCCTTTTGGGGTTGTAAGGTTAGCAAAACGGCACCGCCACCCAAAAAAGGCTCGTAGTAGGTAACAAAAGTTTTAGGAACGAAATTAGTAATTTGATCGAGGATCTGTCTTTTGCCACCAACCCATTTGACAACAGGCCTTATGGAGTTGTTTTTTTGCATTTATCATCCCTCAACTTTACCTTTAGAAGGGAAGTTAAAACCTAAAACCCTTATCTTTAATATTTCTGGCTTTAAAGCTCTAAATCCTGTATAAGAGTAGCTGTTAGCGATATTGTTAAAAATACATATAAAAGACCCGTTTTGGAGAAAGAAGAACCAGAAAAAAAGGTGGATAGTTCTGGAAAGAGAAGGTATAAGTAACAAACACAGGGGGATTTATATGTCAAAAAATAAGATCTTAAAAAGAATAGGTCAGTTTCTGTTGGCCTTTTTAAGCTTACTCTTGATTAGTACGAGTATAGATGGGACAAGCATTCAGGGGATATGGGTAGTTAAAAGCACACTACAAAGCAAACAAAGTATTCTGGAGATGGTAGAAAAAGCAGCGGAGGCAGGCCTAGATCAGCTTTTTGTACAGGTAAATATGAGTGGCTATGCCTACTATAAATCTGAGAGACTCCCGCTTGCGGTAAGTGGTTTCGATCCTTTAGCTTACCTTTTAGAAAAGGCTCATCAAAGAGGTCTTAAGGTCCATGCTTGGATCAATGCTTTTACGGTAGGGTCCTTGGGCTCAACACCTTCAAATCCAAAGCATGTTCTATATCAACATCCCGATTGGGCTCTAGTTGATATTGATGGCGTTTCTGTCCTAGAGTATTCCAAAGGCAAGGCTAGTGAAGCTTTGCCGGCCTTATATCTTGAGCCGGGTTTAAAGGAAGTTCAAGACTGGGTGGTAGAAAACTATTTAGAAGTTGTTAGAAATTATGCTGTTGATGGCATTCATTTTGATTTCATCCGTTATCCGGGGCGCTCTTTTGGTTTTCATCCTCAAGTAGGGCAGGTGTTTTTTGAGCAATTTGGTTTTTGGCCCGAGGATCTAGTAAAGGATTGGTCGAGCTTAAAAGCTAAGCTGGGTAGAGAAGGCTTTCTAAAGGCAACTAGGTGGTTTGATGATTATAGGCGGGCAAGTATTTCAAGCATTGTACAAAGGGTTTATCTAAAGACAAAAGAGCTTCAGCCTTCTTGTATTGTTTCCGCAGCAGTTTTTCCTCAATATGCAGATGCTTTTGAGCAAAAGTTTCAGGACTGGTTTAGCTGGCTAAACGAGGGTTATCTGGATTGGGCTTTGCCTATGGTCTATGATGCTGAAGACTACATTCTGGACTTAAGACTTAATGATCTTGCCGGACGGGTAGATAAAAAGAAAGTAGCGATAGGGCTGGGGCCATATCAGGATAGTTGTGAGGGGACACTTAATAAAATTGCCAAGGTAAAAAAAGCAGAATTTTTAGGCTATGTATTATTTAGCTACGATGCTATTAGGGATAGTAAACTCTGGTTGCTATTAAATAAAGAATAAGATAAATAGGATAATAATTGGTTTTATATAAGAAGGAAAAAATGTCTGTTTAGTGAAAGTATTTTATTAAACCCTGGGGAGTAAAACAAAAAAGGGGGATACAAATGAAAAGATTGTTGAGTATGGTTCTTGCAGTGATGTTGTTGGCATCTTTTACCATTTATGCTGCCGATGTTGCTATCCTAGACAGCAACTTAGCTGAAGAGTTCTATGTTTCGCTAGGTTGGCCATATGATGCTATGATGGAAGGTATATTTGATATCTTTAGCGAAGCAAAAGTAAAATATGACGTAATCTCTGATGCAGATTTAGCAGATAGCAAGAAACTTGGCAACTATAAACTATTAATTCTGCCCGATAACCGCAAGATGGATACCGGAGCTGTCGATGTCGTTTTGAAATTAGCTCTTTCCGGTAAGTTAAAGGTCTTTGGTACCTATCAATCTTCATTCCGCGATGCAGCCAATCAAAGAGTTGGCGATGGCAGCTTCCAGCTAGAAGAGATCTATGATATAGTATATAAATCCTGGGCCGGTGCAGGTGGTATCTTTATTGCCAAGCCTGAGGATTTAAAAGATCATCCGATTTGGAAAGGTCTTCCTGAGGAAGTGGAACTTGCTACAGGAGATCAGATGATCTGTGAGTGGCTAGGTGTTGGTAAACCAATTGGCATTTGGCTTAACAACTCATTAAGTCCAATGCGTGAAGAAGATCTCAATGTGGCCTTAGTGGAGACTAAATCCGCTATCTATTGTAGCGGCTGGTTCTGGCATCCTAACAATACCAATAATGATGATGTAAGAAAACTAGCTATTAACATCATAAACTATCTACTTGCAAAATAACTTAAAAGGGACCGGTTAACCGGTCCCTTTTTAAACTCTTTTAAGGATGTGTTCATTCTATGCCAAAAAAACTTATAAGCATTTTATTATTAGTTTGCTTGCTACCTTGTTTACTTTTGGCAGAAACTAAAGCAAATTTAAAGGGGAAAATAATTATACTTGATCCGGGTCATGGCGGCTCAGATAGTGGAGCAACGACAGCTAAGCTTATAGAAAAAAACCTTAATCTAGAGGTGGCGCTGCGTTTAGAAAAACTCCTGACTGAGGCCAAAGCTGCAGTTTATTTAACAAGAAGAGACGACAGGGATGTCTCATTGGTAGAGCGGGTGAGGTTTTTTCACAAATATCAGGTAGATGCCGTTATTTCTCTACACCACAATGCCAAACCCTATGATCCGGCAGCTGATGAGGTAGCTGTCTACAGACCGTCTTTTCCAACCCCTGAGGCCAAAAGGCTAGCCAACCTTATCTCAAGCGAGCTGGTTAAAGCAACTGGCAATCCCAGGGGAGCTCTGGGGCCGGCCAACTACTATATTTTAGAAAACTCTCGGGATCTTCCGATAGTGATCGCTGAACCTTATTATTTAACCCACGAAAAACATATTAAATTGCTGCAAGATTCCGCCACCTTGGATCTCGAAGCTGAGGCTTATTTTAACGCTCTTATTTTATTTTTTGATCCGACAGAGAGATAAAATAAGCAGAGAGTGCTTTTTAGCACTCTCTGCCTGTAAAAAAAGGGGTATTGGAGTGTCTTGTAGGAACATGCTTAGAGGGTCTTAATATATCTATCAAATTCCTTGAGTTTTCTTTGGATCTCTTTGGTTGAATCTTCAGCAGCTTGCTTAAGAGCAACTTCAGGATCATCACCTTGCAAAACTACTTTATTAAAGGCAAAATCAATGTAACGGTTAGCCACAAAACCGCCAATTACTGCAGTTTGCATACGGCAGGTAGCTAGAGCTTCTCTGGCTAAGGGTATTTTTTCTTTAGGGAAAGGAGCATTTTCCAGGGAGTTTTTGTTAGAGAAGAAGATTCTGTTTTGGACTACTTTATTGTTGGTTTGCATGAAGGCTGTGGTAAATTCGGTTGAGCCAAGATATTTCATCAATTCCCAAGCAGCATTCTTTTTCTTGGTAGAAGCAACAATGGACCAGGTTAACATCTTACCGGTATTGGTGCGATCTAAGGAGCCGTCTTTTTGTTTGGTCGCTGGGAAAAGGGCAATATCCCATTTACCAGCGATTTGGGGTGAGGTAATCTCAAACCCGGCATAGTACCAGTTTTGCAAGATCTGGAGTGGAGTTTGTCCGGTACCAAAGGTGGTAAAGGAAGGATCTTCATGTACCAGTTTATACTTAGTGTGTAGTTCGGTTAGCTCCTTAAAGGCAGCTATATTATCTGCTGAGGCTAAGTTAGAAGCGGTACCTTCTTTATTGTAAATGTCTGATCTTCTCTGATAGACAAAAGGTAAAAGCTTACCGACAACAAGAGCATCGCCCTGGTAGTAATAAAAGGTATCCAAGTTGCGGGCTTTAAGCTTGGTAGCGGTACTGCGAATGTCATCCCAAGTCTGAGGCGCTGAAATACCCATCTCCTTGAAAATATCGGTACGATAATAAGTCCAGGTCCAGTTAATTTCCCCGGGTAGAGCAAAGAGAGCGGATTTATATTTTAGAGGAGGTAAAAGCATAGGATTTAGCTCACTGGTAACTTGCTTGATATCAGAGAATGTACTAAGGTTTAACAATGCACCACGTACTCCAAGTTCTACCACCTGGTTAGAGTATAGTTCCACGACATCGGGAGCATCACCGCCGATAAAAGATAAGAGCAGTTTATTACTGATATCTTCAATAGGAACTAATAATACTTCAACCTCAATTCCGGTCTTAGCAGTAAAACCATTTTGAATCATATCTTTCAAAATTTCACCGGACTCAGTACTATACCAGGTCCAGAGAACCAATTTTTCGGCTGCCAAAAAACCACTCACTAGTAAAAAAAGCATAAAAACGCTTAGAAATTTCTGGCCGGATAAACGCATCTTATTCCCCTTCTTTCTTTAACTTCGTTCCAAAGATTCCTTTGGAAAAGGTTGATTTTTTTATACCTCAAGCAGGCGTTATATAACGGCAATTATATTATTCGCAAATCAGATTAAAAATCCTGCCAATTTTGGAGAAATTTTAGGCAAAGACTATTTAAATCGAGGTTCAATATCTATAGTTAAACAAGGGAAGGGGTCACCCCTTCCCTTCCAGAATATTTATCTCTTTTTAAAGTTGCTTAATGAATCTCGCAAACTCTTTTAACTTCTTTTGAATTTCAAGGGTAGACTCTTTAGCAGCTTGTTTGATGGCAGTTTCAGGATCATCACCTTGCAAAACTACTTTGTTAAAAGCAAAGTCAATGTAGCGATTGGCAATTGGACCCCCGATCACAGCAGTCTGCATACGGCAATCTTTAAGAGATTTTCTTGCCAGAGCGATATGCGCCTTAGGGAAATTGGCCTTATCGATGGAATTTTTGTTGGAGAAGAAAAGACGAGATTTTTCAATCTTATAGACTTGATTCATAAACTGAGTTGTAAACTCCGAGGAACTGATATATTCAATCAACTTCCAGGAAGCCTGCTGTTTATTTGAAGAAGAAACAATCGACCAGACTAACATCTTACCGGTGTTGGTATTATCAATTGAGCCATCTTTTTGTTTGATACCGGGAAAGGGAGCGATATCCCATTTACCTATAATTTGGGGTGCAGCAACTTCAAAAGCACAGTAATACCAGTTTTGTTGCAACTGCAAAGGAGTCTCTCCGCTGGCAAAGGTGGTAAAAGAAGGATCATCAAGCGGTACCTTATACTCGGTGTGGAGCCTAGTCAGTTCTTTGAAGGCAGCGATATTTTCTGAAGAATCCAAATTAGAGGCCGTGCCATCTTGAGTATAGATATCAGAGCTTCTTTGATAGACAAAGGGTAGGAGTTTACCTACAATTAGAGCTGTAGGGTCACCTTGATAATAGTAGTAAGAATCCATATTGCGGGCTTTTAACTTGGTGGTGGCATCTCTAAAATCATCCCAGGTTTTTGGCGCTTTAAGACCTATTTCGTTAAAGATATCGGTGCGGTAATAGGTCCAGGTCCAGTTAACTTCACCTGGGACAGCAAAAAGAGCCGATTTATACTGCAAAGCAGGTAGCAACAGGGGGTTAATATCAGCGGTAACTTTTTTAATACTCTTAAAAGTATTAAGGTTAGTAAGAGCACCCCTAATACCAAGTTCAACAGCGGTATTAGAATAAAGCTCGACTACATCGGGAGCATCGCCGCTAAGATAGGCCAAAAGCAATTTATTAGTCATATCTTCAATAGGTACAGTTAAAATCTCTACTTCAATACCGGTTTTAGAAGTAAAGTCTTTTTCAAAAAGGTCCTTTAATATTTGGGTAGCTGGGCCATAGTACCAAGTCCACATGAGAATTTTTTCAGCTAAAGCATTGGCTACAACTAGAACAAACAAAACAAATATCCACATCAGTTTAACATAACTTTTTTTCACTAGCTCTTCCTCCTTTAGAATTATCTCACTAAGCCCCTAGTAGGTGAAGTTTGGGTGGAAGTCTTTATAGTACAAACGTTTATTCTTATTAGCAGGTTTACTTTATGAAATAGAGGCGATAATAATAGCAGCTAATGTAGTATGGTATCTACAAATTAAACTAGTTAAAGGGTAACGGAAAGATACATTTTTTAGGAGTTAGCAGCTTTAAGTCTATAGACCTAAATTCTACTTAGATCAAATTTATTTGCTTCTAAAAAGGTTTTTAAGAATTAGTGCAAGCAACATGGCAATAGTTATACAATTTTGATCTTCAACACCTGACTGGAAGTCCCTACCACCGCGAATTATTTTAGAGAGTGGGTAAATAGAAATGTTTATAATTTACTCTTTAATATCTGCAGTTACGAAGATTAAAAAAAAAGGGAAGGGGTAATCCCTTCCCTTTTAGAGTATTTATCTTTCTTTAGAGTTGCTTGATGAATCTGGCGAACTCTTTTAACTTCTTTTGAATTTCAATGGTAGAATCTTTAGCAGCTTGCTTAATAGCAGTTTCGGGATCGACTCCTTGTAAAACTACCTTATTAAAAGCAAAGTCAACATAGCGGTTAGCAATGGGGCCTCCGATTACGGCAGTCTGCATACGGCAATTTTTAAGAGATTCTCTAGCCAAAGCGATATGCTCCTTAGGGAAGGAGGCCTTATCGATGGAGCTTTTGTTAGAGAAGAACAGACGGGCTTTATCGTTGCTCTTATAAACAAGGTCCATAAACTTGGCAGTAAACTCTGAGGAGCTGATATACTCGATTAGTTTCCAGGAAGCTTCCTGTTTTTTTGTAGAAGAAACAATAGACCAGACTAACATCTTACCGGTGTTGGTATTATTAATGGTACCATCTTTTTGTTTAGTGCCTGGGAAGGGAGCAATATCCCACTTGCCGGCGATTTGGGGAGCGGCAACTTCAAAGGCACCGTAGTACCAGTTTTGCTGCAACTGCAGAGGGGTCTCTCCGCTAGCAAAGGTGGTAAAGGATGGATCATCGAGCGGTACTTTATACTCAGTGTGGAGTCTAGTCAGTTCTTTGAAGGCTGCGATATTCTCTGAAGAATCCAAATTAGAGGCCGTGCCATCAGGAGTATAGATATCGGAGTTTCTTTGATAGACAAAGGGTAGGAGCTTGCCGACAATTAAAGCCGAAGGATCGCCTTGGTAATAGTAGTAAGACTCCATATTGCGAGCTTTTAATTTGGTGGTGGCATTTCTGAAATCGTCCCAGGTTTTTGGAGCTTCAAGACCTACTTCATTAAAGATATCTTTGCGATAGTAGGTCCAGGTCCAATTAACCTCACCCGGAATGGCAAAAAGACCTGATTTATACTGCAAGGCAGGCAGCAGCATAGGGTTAATATCATCAGTTACTTTTTTAACACCCTTAATAGTATTAAGGTTAGTAAGAGCACCTCTAATACCAAGTTCAACAGCGGTATTAGAATAGAGTTCGACTACATCAGGAGCATCACCGCCAAGATAGGCCAAAAGCAATTTATTGGTCATATCTTCAATGGGTACAGTTAGAATATCGACATCAATGCCGGTTTTAGGAGTAAACTCATTTTTGATTAGATCTTTAAAGATCTGGCCAAGAGATGCATCATACCATGTCCACAAGAGAATTTTCTCTGCAAAAACATTAGTTGCCATTAAAACTAATAAAAGAACACACCATAACCACTTATTAAAACCTTTCTTCACTACTAATTTCCTCCTTTGTTTTTAACATGATCAACCAGCTACCTAATAAATCACGTGTTTGGCCTTTTTCAGCAAAGCCGAAACTTTTGTATAAACGATAAGCCTTAATATTTTCCGGACGTACTTCAAGTATAACAGGCTGATTGCCAATATCTAAAAGTGCTTTTTCAAGCAGAAGTCTACCAATACCCATAGATTGATAATCAGGTAAGATGGCAAGGGATAAGATGCGTCCTCTAGGGATTGGTAACTTTAGATTATAGTGCCTTTTCATTAGAAACTGGCTTTGAACTAAGCTGAGGATTTCCGGAAGAGAAATTTGAAGATCTCCATTTTTGAAGGCTTGATAATAAACTTGCAGTGATGTATAAGAAAACGTTTTCCTCTGGGCTAAATGATCTTCGACATGATAACAGCAATACCCTACTACCGGTTCTCCAAAACAGATAATTTTAGCGCCAGAATTAAGGAGAATTTGCCATGACGGCACCATAAGCTGTTGGACTCGTTTAGCTTGGTCTTTGCCATAATAAAAGGTGACACTTTCTGGGAAAGCCAGGGTATAGATCTCAGCTAGTCTAAAAAGGTCCTTTTCAGTTGCCAAACGTAAGGTCATCTCATTCACCTTACTCTATTAAATTTAACTCAAGATGAGAAATATCCTCTCCTTGAGCTTCTTCTAAAAGTGTTTTTAAGGGTACAATTTCTAGTCCTTTAGCTCTTAAGCCATCGATTATTTCCGGGAGGGCTATAAGCAAAGCTCTATGGTTGCCACCTTCATCTTTTATAAGGGCACCGCTATCATGCAAAAGAATAATCTCTCCCCCTTTGGCTTTTGTGACAATCCTTTTAACGATAGCTCTAGCCGAAGTAGAGCTTCTCCAATCCTGACCGGAAATAGTCCAAAGAACGATCTCTTGGCCTAAAAGATGAGCTAGTCTGCGATACCTAGCATCATACATACCGCGTGGAGGGCGTAAGTAGGAAACTTTTTTATCGGTAACATGGTGGATGACACGATTGGTAAGAAGAATCTGTTTGGTCAGATCATTAAATTTTAGGGTGGGAATATTTAGATGATCATAGGTGTGATTGCCGATTTCGTGACCATCTTCAGCTACCTGTTTGGCAACTTCAGGGTATTTTTCCACATGCTTGCCTACCATAAAAAAAGTAGCTTCGACATTCTTCTCTTTAAGTATATCAAGGATTAAGGGGGTATATTCAGGACTTGGACCATCATCGAAGGTTAGCGCTACATAGTTGGAAGATCTAGAACCTTTTCTAAAAATATCCGGCTGATAATCAAAGCCGTTGTAGACGTAGAAATTGCCAAGAATAAGTAAAAAAATTATGGTAAGAAGTACCGTGAATAATCTAAAGATATGCCTATTATTAAAAGCTGCAGCTAAAAATTTATTTCTTTTGCTTAAATTTACTAGCAGACTATAAATAAGAAGTCCTGAAAAAACAAAGATCAATAGAAAACCAAAAATCCTAATATTAGTTAAATAGCTCATAGTTTTCCTCCTGTTAAACCTCTTATATTAGTCTAGTTGATTAATATTAATTTGGCAAATTCAAAAAATGGCTGAACTTTTTTGGAGTCCCAAGCGTCTTAGGGTTGAACAATGGAGGTGGTTAAGATCGAAGAGGTAATCAAGGTCTCTAAGGTATATAAGTCTTACCAGACAGAGTTAGTACTTAGCGATCTCAACTTTAAGGTATTAAAAGGACAAATAGTTGGTCTTTTGGGCCCAAACGGCTCAGGTAAAACCACAACTGTGCGTTTGCTAAATGGTGTAATAACGGCTGAAAAGGGCGATATTGAGATCTTGGGTCTAGACCCTAAAAAAGACGGTGATAAAATCCGTAGTCTTACCGGTGTGCTTACAGAAAGTGCCGGCCTATACCCCCACCTAAGCGGTGAGCAAAACCTGATATTTTTCGCTGAACTTTACAATGTAAAAGAGAATGTTAAAGATAAAACAGCCAGACTATTAACCCAGTTTGGCCTCTATGAACATCGCCAAAAGAAAGTTGGCAGCTATTCAACGGGCATGAAAAAGCGCCTAGGCATTGCTAAGGCTCTGTTACACGACCCAAAAATTCTACTTTTGGATGAACCCACTACCGGCCTTGACCCCGAAGGGGCCAGAGATCTATTAAACTATATCGAAAGATTAAATAAAAACAAAGAGGTTACAATTCTAATCTGCACCCATATTCTTTCGCAAGTAGAACATCTTTGCCATAAGTTTTTATTTATGGCCTCCGGTAAAATAATTGAAGCGGGAACCTTACAAGAGATTGAAGATCGCTATTTGACTGAATTCCAAGTAGAAATTGAAACCGAGGTAAAACCGGAGTCTCTTTCAGAGGATATATCCGTGAGGTTATTAGCTACACTACCTAAGAGACTAATCTTTAAGTTAGAGAAAAAAAGCGATATTCCTGTATTGTTAAAAAGGATACTTGCTATGGGTCCTGTTTATGGCTGTAATATTTTAGGCCGGGATTTAGAGACTATGTACTTTAAGATAAGGGAGGCGAAAAAATGAATCTAAGAGCAATTAAAGCTATTGCTAAAAAAGATCTCAGTGCAGTCACTTCCAATGTGCAGATCTTTTTACCGATTATAATTGTGCCACTTATCTTTTGCGTGCTGATGCCTGGAATGATCATCTTGGTTAGTCGCTATGGTAATATTACAAATATGGGCAATCTAGAGCCGATGTTAAAGTTGTTTGAAAAGATTCCTGATATTAATATCAAGACAAAACTCTTGGGTTTTCAGGATATAAATCAACAGATGATCTTTATTTTTGTTAATTATTTTTTGGCCCCACTTTTTTTACTTATACCAATAATGGCCGCAAGTTTGGTGGCTGCCAACAGTTTTGCCGGTGAAAAAGAAAGAAAAACTTTAGAAAGCTTACTTTTTGCACCTGTAGATCTCTATTCGCTTTTTTTGGGCAAAGCGTTAGCCGCTTTTGTTTTAGCAATGCTTTTGGCAATAGGTGGTTTTATACTCTTTGGCCTTACGGTTAATATCCTGGCCTACCCCATGTTTAACCAGTTGATCTTTCCCGAGCCTAGCTGGTGGGTGTTAATCTTTTGGGTAAGCCCATCCCTTAGTTTACTGGTCATTCTTTTTAATGTTGCTGTTTCAGCTAAGGTAAAGGGTTTTCAGGAAGCCAACCAAATGAGTGTATTTGTAGTGCTGCCAATCATTGCTTTAGTGGTTTCTCAGGCAACCGGCGCCCTTTTTTTGGGCAGCAAAATTCTGTGGCTTATGGGGTTTTTTGGTATAATTATTTCAGCCCTGGTTTTTTGGAGGATGGTACGGTATTTTAACCGCAACAAGCTTTTTGAAAGTCAGATACTTTAAAATTT
>JAHDNZ010000003.1 GCA_018435125.1 Bacillota bacterium
GGAGAGATTGCTCCCCTACACGATAATCTCTGTCTCGGACCTCACGGACGACTTGAGCACGGCCCATTATGTATATCTGTCGAGGAATCCCGGCGACAGGGAACCGCTCGGCTCTTCGATAAGAGAAGAGATGAAAAAACTCTCTAGAAAGTATCCGGAGCAGCTCCCCGATGGTGGGCATGTGATCCTTCCCAGAGAATACGACATGACATTCATCGTAGGGTTCATAAACCATTTCTACGGGAGGGAGAATTAGAAGCGCAACAAAATCATGCAATTTTGTTCTGAATGTTAACTGTGATAGACTGTTATTGATTATTTGCTTAGTTGATGTAATTCTTTTGCCTTCGGCTGTTACTTTAGGGGAAGCGCTCCAGAATCAAACGGAACAGGCGTTTGTCCGGAGAGTGCGTTGGAGGTGAAAGAACATAGTTTTCTACGACAAAGGCATGCTGTATAAGTGTACTATCCCATTAAATGGCACATTCCTTTCGACATCTACACGAACTTCGGGATATATGAGTGCAGGATGAATTTCTCGTGGCTGCCACGGTAGCTTACGTCAGGTATTCCAGCTTTGCGCAGTCGGCCATATCTATCGAGGCGATAAAAAGACGTGAGGAAAAGGATATCGTTCATGCTATTTGATTTGCGTGACACCAAAGTTGACATAAAATAGAGAGGACTTTCATGTTGGATAAGCAACAGGAGGCGTACTTTAACGCATTATTTGCAGACAGGCTCGAGAGTGCGAAAGCTCTAGAGAGTTTTGCACTACGTGGTGTAAGAAACAGCGTAGTAGAGAAATACTCCGACCAGGCGCACTTCATTTATGAACTACTTCAAAACGCTGACGATGTAAAAGCGACATCAGCTCGCTTTGAATTGTTCAAAGATAAACTCATATTTGCCCATAATGGGACTCGCCGATTCACTGTCTCAGATCCTGCAACAGAAGTTCAAGACCTTGAGAATGGAAGATTGGGCGACATAAATTCGATAACCGCAGTCGGTGGTTCCAATAAAACTGACAAAGCAACTATAGGAAAGTTTGGTGTGGGGTTTAAGGCGGTTTTTCAATACACCGCTACCCCCCACATCTATGACCCGAATGTCTTTTTCAAGATTGAGCGATTTATTGTGCCAATCCGTTTGGAGACAGATTACCCAGGCAGAAGAAGCGGTGAAACTTTGTTTGTCTTTCCATTTGACCATGAAAAGCGTAGTAGCGAAAATGCCTATTCCGATATTTCGGAGAAATTGCGCTCACTTGATTACCCCTTGCTTTTTCTATCTAGCCTCAAAGACATATCGTTCGAGATTTCCGGAATATTGGGCTTGTATGGAAAGACAGTTGAAGAAACGCATACCTATGACAATACGATAGCCGAGTTCGTAAGACTCACCCAAAATGATGGAGAAAACTACGACGATTTATATGATGATATGCTATGGCTGTTCTCCCGTGATGACGGCAAAGGGAATAAATACTCCGTCGGTTTCTTTATCGATACCGAAGGACACATGATTCCCAAAGCACACACTGCGTTCTGCTTCTTTCCAACGAGAGAAGTTACAGAACTTAACTTCATTCTTCATGCTCCCTTTCTTCTTACCGACAGTCGTGAAGGAATTCGAGCAGGCGTTGAACACAACACACTTTTGATTCATTTGTTATCCAAGTTGGCTGCAGATAGCCTTGTTTATCTTAGGGAAATTGGAATTACGAAAAAGGTTCCGCTTATTGATGATGAAATTTTCGACATTGTGCCTTATGATGAGAGCCGCTTTACTGATTTTTCTAACAACAGAGTATCGTTTAAACCCTTTTATACATCAATGAAGGAAGCCTTCAAGAATGAAGCAATAATCCCGAGTACAGATGGGTATGTGGCTTCTGCTAATGCTTACTGGGCTGAAGTCCCTCGTATTGCTGAATTGTTTTCCAGTAGACAACTAGGTTCATTATCAGGAAATGCTTCCGCTAACTGGGTTTTCAATACTTTTGGTCGACAGGACACTCTCCGCAAAAATAAACCGCTTACTGCATATATTGATTCAATAACCAAAGTTTGGTTAGATGAGGATGATGTTTTGAATGGGTGGTCTATTCAAGAAGGAAACACATATAGTGGTATTACAGGTGAATTCATTGAGTCGCAATCGATCGAGTGGCTTCACGATTTTTATAAGTGGTTATCTGAAACCGACCACCGAACAGAGATCTCAAAGACAAAACCGATATTCTTAAATCAACAATACAAGGCTGTCGCCGCGTTTGATTCCAAAGAACAAGCTATTTTGTTCTTGCCAACGGAAGGCGGTAGTGGGTATGAAACGATATTAGATGATTTATTAGAAAACGAGACAACACAGAAGTTTGTATGCAAAATTGGAATTGCAGAACCTTCTCTGCGAGATGAAATCTACAATATTATCCTGCCTCAATATAAAGATAACACCGCTTTGGACACAAGAACACATTTCAAAAAGTTCTTCAAGTTCTATCAGGAGTTTTCTCAGAGTCAAGTAGAGTCATTTCTTAAAATGATAAGAGAATGCGCATTTGTCATGTATGAATCTGAGTCCGACAAAGATAAATGCAGTAGCAAAGCAGGAGATCTCTACTTTCCGTGTGATTCATTGCGGCTGTGGTTTCGATCCAAGCCTGAAGCTAGATTCGTTCCTTTCAACGAATATCTGCAAGTTGTCGGTGAAGACAATAGAGAGGACCTTGTTGAATTCTTCAGAGACCTAGGAGTTAAGGATTTGCCGAGAATCCTTTCGCGAGAAATAAGTCAGACAGAGGCCTATGAAATTCGGAATGACTGGGAGTATTCCACCCGAGGTCAGAGATGGACTGAAAAGTATGTTGATGGCTGTAAGGAGTTGTTAGATACTATCATCAAAGAGAAAGACTCAGAGTTGTCAAAACTGGCTTGGATTATACTTCTCAGGTGCGTTGAACAGGGATACTTCCAAAATACTTACCATTGGCCACCAGACAGTGTTTTGTATGGAAAATATGAATACTTTTATCACATTTTGAAGTCATGGCCATTCACTTCATCTGAAGCTAAACGACTTACCACTCAACCGTGGCTTGTAAACAGAGATGGAGAATTCGTGTCTGCAAACGAAGTCACCGTACAAAACATCAATCCAGTATATGACGTTTCAAGTGATGAAGCAAAAGAGCTGTGTAAAATTCTGGGAATCAAGGAAGAGATTACTGAAGATGAGGAAGAAGACATTTCATCCTTGGCTGAATCGTTAGGGTTGTCAAATGAGGAGCAAAGGCAGGCTCTTCTGGATTTTTCTGAACGCAAAAGAGCTTCTGAGTTTTCTGATTCTGAAGAAACCGAAGACTTGACTGAAGATGTACCTGAAGACTGCACAAACGAGGTCATCCGTTCTGTTAAACGCGTTCTAAAAGAAATCACGAAACGGACTACTTCTGAGACGGAAGAAAGTAGTCAGGAACAGCACGGAGAGATCAACGATGTGCCTCGTGACGAAGATGATTATTCTAAGCCTGCAATGGATATTGAAAAGATAATTGAGAAGGTAAAGGAACAGGCTGAAAGAGAAATCAAAGAGATTGCACGCCTTGAAGACTTAAAACTGAGTGCCCAGAATGCAGAAAGGTATTCATATGCATGGTTTAAAGTCTTGCTTGAATTAGAGTGCTTGAATAGCGGTGCAAACAATGCCAATAGCAGAGAAATTTCAATATCGTTCTCAAAAGTGGAGCGTGAAGAAGGCACTTCCAGAACCCTAATCTTGAAACATCCCAGTCGCTACATTCCGCATTCTATGGAAGATCTCTCCGACATTCCACTTGAATTGCACTTTGCCAATCAACCAATGATAAGGGTCGCTGTTGAAGTTGTAAATGTAAAGTCATACACACTCAGAGCGAAACTTCGAACCAACGCCCAGATTGACGGTGTTGACTTATCTCTTGCCACCGAAGCACGTATTGAGGCAAGGAATCCTGTTTTTCTGATCGAGGAATTGAAAAGAGCTTTTATCAAGCTTGGCGATGATAATAGGTACGATGACGACTTCAATATGCAGGAAAATCTCATCGCAAATATCGAGTTTGTCTTTGGCCCTCCTGGTACGGGAAAGACGACATACCTTGCGCGAGATATTATTGCTCCACTGATGAGGAAAGCAGAGGATATCAAAGTTCTGGTCCTGACACCGACAAACAAAGCAGCGGACGTTCTTGTGCGACGTCTTATGGACACCATGAGTCAAGATCATAGTTATATGAACTGGTTGGTTCGCTTTGGTGCAACGAATGACACTCTCATTGAACAGAGCGGTGTGTTTCGTGACAAGACCTTTGATATCCGCTCATCCAAGCGGAACGTGACTGTCACGACTATTGCTCGGTTTCCTTACGACTACTTCCTGCCAGAAAGTAGTACTCGGCTTCATTTAAACGCCTTGAATTGGGACTACATTGTTATAGATGAAGCGTCCATGATTCCATTGGCAAACATAGTATACCCACTCTATAAGAAGACGCCAGAAAAGTTCATTATCTCTGGGGATCCATTCCAGATAGAACCTATAACAACAGTTGATGTTTGGAAAAACGAGAATATATATACAATGGTGAAACTGGACTCTTTTATCGAACCTTCGACAGTGCCGTACAAATATCATGTGAAATTACTGACAACGCAGTATCGGAGCATTCCTGAAATCGGCGAGGTGTTCAGCCAGTTTGCTTATAATGGTGTATTGAAGCACAATCGCACTGCCGATTGCCAGCGTGAACTTCCAATCAAAGACTTTTATGATTTGAAGCCACTGAATCTAATTAAGTTCCCCGTGAGAAAGTATGAAAGCATTTACCGTCCAAAGCGGCTACAAAACAAAAGTACTTACCATGTTTATTCCGCTCTGTTTGCTTTCGAATTCGTGAAATATCTGTCCACTTTAATTGAACTGGTTAAAGGAGATGAGTTGTTCCGTATCGGCCTAATAGCGCCATATCGAGCACAGGCAGATCTAATTGATAAATTGATGGCTTCGGTTGATTTGCCAAAGAATGTTGATGTCCAAGTTGGGACTATTCATGGCTTCCAGGGTGACGAGTGCGACATTATCTTTGCACTTTTCAATCCGCCCCCCTCCATAACGGCGTCAAACGATATGTTTCTTAACAATTTGAACATTGTGAACGTTTCAATAAGCCGCGCAAGGGATTTCTTGTTTGTTCTGATGCCAGATGATGAAACTGAAAACGTAAACAATCTTGTACTGGTTAAGCGGGTTGAATCCCTCTGCAAAAGTCAAACTAGATGGAGTGAACAGTATGCCCCAATAATAGAAGAACTAATTTTCGGAAGCAAGACCTATCTCGAGGACAACTCGTTTTCGACAAGCCATCAGTTAGTGAATGTCTATGGAAAGCCTGAAAGACGGTATGAGGTCAGAAGCGAAGACAATGCCATTGACGTGCAGATTCACGAATAGCGTTGCAAAAATGTACTGTTATCATGGCATGGGAATAATCGAATAATCGAGATAGACTCCTTTTTTCCATACTCACAACCTTTGATAAAACAAAACCGTGATACAGACAGAAGGCAATGAACAATTGACCGCGCTATCGGCAAGAATAATGAAAGAAAAGCAGGAACTTGGTATCTTCGCTGAGATCTACAAAAGTCTTCGAAATCTAAAGGGTAAAGGGGTGAATTTATGTTTGACAGGTCCCGCTTGAAGGGTGTTTTGGTAAGCTATAAGCAGAAGTTTGCCCATCAGCAGTGGCCAGATGAAAAGTATAAATGGGAGGCTGTGAAGTGGTTTCAAGATAATTGGGATGTCAACGCCTTGGATTTTGCAGAAATGCTGAGTCGTTCTCTCGCAAAGACGAATAATCTGCTGGCGTCTGCGACGTATTTCCCGGCGGGAATGATACAGAA
>JAHDNZ010000089.1 GCA_018435125.1 Bacillota bacterium
GCAGAGGGCTTAAAGGTTTTCGTTACGGATTACCTACATTATTGGAATCAACATAAACCGGAACTCAGGCTCTATTTTCTCACGATGAACGAATCGTTCTCCAATCCTCAAATATTGCATTTTTACAGGCAATCATCACAACAAACATTTGAGTATTTTGCTGCCCTTTTTGCAAAAGGACAAACGCTCGGTGTGTTCAAAGAGGGCAATGCCCAAGCTATGGCAATTTCGTTTATCTCATGCCTTGATGGTTTTTTGGGATACCTGCTTTTAGACCCTTCCATTTCACTTCCCGATATTGAAAAAGAGATCCAGCATATTTTTATTCACAACGCCCTAAAATAATGAAAAAATGATGGTATGGTTAAAACGAATGTACCACAAATCGTAGCAATACAGATACACAACCTTACCAGGAGATTTGGTGAGCTGACTGCGGTTAATGGTTTAAGCTTGGAAATTTACCGAAATGAAATCTTCGGGCTTTTAGGCCCCAATGGTGCAGGTAAAACAACCACAATCAATATGATTTGCGGGCTGCTGCCTGTTTCAGAAGGAAAAATCACGTTCCCCGGTAACGTGCGCAAAGACCGCAGGTCGTTCATCGGGTACTGCCCTCAGGAGAATATCTATTATCCTAAGCTAACCTGCCTGGAACAATTGTTGTTTATGGGACAGATGTACGACCAGCCGTTTCAGTTATTGAAAAAAAGGGCATTTAAGTTGTTGCACCTTTTGGGGTTGGACGATAAAACCAATGTGATGGCCGGTAACCTGTCAGGAGGAATGAAACGCCGGCTGAATATATGCCTTGCCTTGATCCACGACCCCGAAATAGTGATACTTGATGAACCGGAAGCCGGGCTTGACCCGCAAAGCCGTATGCTGGTCCGTGATTATATAAGGTCGTGCAAAAAGGAGAAAACAGTTATTCTTACTACCCATAATATGGATGAGGCCGACCGGATTACAGACCGGCTTGCCATTATTGACCATGGAAAATTGTTACTGCTTGATACGCCTCAGAATCTCAAGAAAACAATGGGTGAGGGTGATATTCTCGAAATGCTGACGGAAGATGTGAGTGAATCTGTCCTGAACGATTTTATCGAGAAAATGAAATTATTTCCTATTCAGCTGACCAGAAACGGCAATATTCTCCTTTTTACGCACACAGATATGATTAATCGCGTAGTAGAAATCAAAAAGTTAGCCGAAGAATCAGGGCTGAAAATCGAAGAGCTTAAATTCAGGGAAAACACGCTGGAAGATGTATTTATTCATTTAACGGGAAGGAGTTTGCGCCAATGAAGTTCGTAAGCATTATCACAAAGAGCTTTAAAGAGCAGATACGTAACTATTGGGTACTGCTTCTCACCCTTTCCATGGGCCCGTTTTTCCTATTCATTTATGATCTGATGACCGAATCCTCTCCGCAACAGTACAAGATTTGCGTGGTAAATACCGATCGAGGCATAACGGTCGAAGACAGTTTCGTAAATTACGGCAGCGACTTCCAGTTTTTCTTCAAACAAAAAGGGAACAGTATGGCCGCCGTAACGTTTTCTGTGTGCACCGCTGCCGGAAAAGAACAAGGAATCGAAATGGTGCGGAATAACAAAGCAGATATACTGATCATCATTGATCGTTTATTTTCTCAAACGATTGAAAAAAAACTTGCAAATGATCATACTAATTTGCCGCAGGTGGAGTTTATAGGCGATTTGACCAGTCAGAAATACCTTATCAGCGCCGTTTGGATAAATGAAATGATAAACGAATATATTTCCAAAGTTACCGGTAGCAAAAGGGTTGTAGAAGTGAAAGAAACCCCGCTTGGAGAATCGGGCGCTATTGGGGAGTTTGATCTGCTGGTTCCCGGTATATTAATCATATCGCTCATTATGTTGATGTTTACTGCCAGCATTGCCTTTGTATCCGAAGTGGAAAACAAGACCATTATACGCCTGAAGCTTTCAAAACTCCCCCCGTTGGCTTATTTTGGAGGCATAAGCGTTGTGCAATTGCTGATAGGTGTGCTGGCCGTTTTGCTGACCCTTTTTACTGCAATACTTCTTGGGTTCGGCTATAGCGGTTCGTTGCCTGTAATGGTTCTGGTTGCCGTGTTGACAAGTATGTCGATGATTGCTTTTAGCCTGGTCGTTGCAGCTATAACTAAATCGGCTAACGAGGTGCTGGTTGTCGGGTGTTTTCCGATGTTCCTGTTCATGTTTTTCTCGGGAGCGGCTTTTCCTATGCACAGCAATACCCTCTTTACGATAGCTGGTTATCCGATCACATTTCAAGGCCTTATGTCTCCTTCACATGCAATCAGTGCGTTGAATAAAACACTGATAATGAATATGAAAGTATCAGATATAATGCCTGAAATTATATCTATAATCGTTCTTTCGATCATCTACTTTGGAGTAGGTGCGCTCATATTTAAACGAAGACATTTAAGGACATTATGATGATATCAACAACCACATATGTAAGAATATTAACGGCAACAATAATTTTACTTGCCCTGATGTTTGCAAATATGGTGAATGCTCAAGATGATCTGTACCAAATCGATGAACTCGCACAAACGCCATATAGAAACGGGTTCGTAAATAGTTATTTTTTCCAAAATACGATTGGACATGATAGCGAATACCTGTTTGTTTATATTGACGGGAGTGGGGCAGGATCTGCATTAGGCCGAAAATCGTTTTTTCGATGGCGTTCGGTTACATTTGGGTATTATTTCTATAAATATATCACATTAAAATACGATTTCTTCATTCCCGAAAAACCGGATACCAAGCCGGGAAAAGTGCATAGAAAAAACGAGTGGAATATTGACCATCGAATATCCGGTTATGCAACAGCAATCAATTCATTCTTAGATGCAAGAACATATGAGAACATCATCTTAATCGGTTTTTCGGAAGGAGGAGCATTCCTGCCGGAATTATACTTCAGGCTCAATAAAAAAGAAGCTGTGAAAGGAATGATTCTGATAAGCTCCGGGGTTCTCTCTTTGTACGAATGTTTCTTCATTCAAAGAAATAATTTTTCATTGCCTCACAGCTCAGAGGTATCCTTAAAAAAAATCGAATCTTTATTGCACAAGTCCAACAGGTCTAAAAAAGAAGAGGAATGGTTGAATTATTATACGTACAATTCAACCCGTTACATCAATGATATTGACATTCCGATATTATTATTGCATGGAGAAAAAGATACCAATTGTCCTGTCGAAAGTAGCCGTTATATCGTGAACGAGTTTCATCATTCAGGCAAACAAAATTTAAGTTACATAGAATATAAAGATATGGATCATGGGTTCAACGGGAAAATTGACGTCTGTTTTGAGGATATCAGAAAATGGTTTGTAAAAAATATGTATCATGAAACAACCATGACGTTATAGACGTCCAAGCGCATGAAAAAAGAGGTAATCGTATCTTTGTGAGCAATAAAACAAAAGAACGATGGATCCTCAAATAAGTTTCAATCAAGTCGTATCCAGGTTCCATTATCGTGAAACACAAATCTATGAATTCTCATCCCATTTTTTAAACCTTGTAACTTGTTAATGAATAAATATTTAAACCATATTCGGAGAAGTTTCTCCGAACATTAATGCACTGAACATCTAAATTTACACATCATTTCCTACTAAACCTTTACAGGAATATTTTTGTGACTACGTTAAGTTTTGGCGGAATGAGTACATATTTTTGAGCACCTTGATTATGTGATATAAAAAATGCCCCCAGTTAAAGGACGAGGGCACCCTAATGTTTTCACAACGGAATAATCCTTATTGTGATTTGCTTCAAAATTGTGGAACAAATTTAAAAAAGAAAATAATAAAAGACAAGAAATATTATAATTTATTACTTATGAAACGAGTTTTAGGTTTAGATCTGGGCACAAATAGTATTGGTTGGGCAATAGTAAACGAAGCTGAAAACCAACAAGAAAAATCAGCAATCATTCGTTTGGGAGTGCGTGTAAATCCACTTACTATTGATGAACAACAGAATTTTGAAAAAGGAAAAAGCATTACTACAAATGCTGACCGTACTCTAAAGCGAAGTATGAGACGCAATTTACAACGTTACAAACTACGCCGTGATAATTTAATAGAAATCTTAAAGAAAAGTAATATTATTTCAGATGACACAATTCTTTCTGAAAACGGGCCGCGTTCTACTTTTGAAACGTACCAATTACGGGCAAAAGCGGCTACAGAGGAAATAACGTTGGAACAATTTTCCCGGGTGTTATTGATGATAAATAAGAAACGGGGTTACAAAAGTAGCAGAAAATCAAATAGTTCAGAAGATGGCACTCTGATTGATGGTATGGAAGTAGCAAAGCAATTATATAACGAAAACTTGACACCAGGTGAGTTATGTTTGAAACTTATAAATGAAGGAAAGAAAAATTTACCAGATTTTTATAATTCTGATTTACAAGCGGAATTTAACAAAATATGGCAAAAACAAACAACCTTTTATCCTGGGATGCTAACTACAGATTTAAAAGATAAATTATTTGGAAAGAACGAGAAAGTTACTTGGACAATATGTAAGGATCAATTTAAATGGGAAGAGACAGAACGTATTTGGAATAATACAGAATCTAAAAATGAAGATATATCAGTTCAAAAAACACTTGTGGGACTAAAAAGAAATGGCAACAAGCAAGAACAAAAAATCGAAAATTTCGTTTGGCGTTCAAAAGCACTGTATGAAAAACTACATCCAGAAGAAATTGCCATTGTCTTATCAAAAATTAATGCTCAAATATATGGCTCAAGTGGTTATCTTGGTTTGATATCTGATAGAAGTAAAGAGCTGTGCTTTAATAAAAAATATGTAATTGGATATGAGAATCTGCCTCCTCATAAACAAACACGCCCACAGACGGTAGGTGAATATAAAATGGCAGTTTTAGCAAATAATCCTCATGCAAGCTTACGCAATATGGTCTTTTTCCGACAAGATTATCTAGATGAGTATAATGTGCTCTGGGAAACTCAGGCGAAATTCCATAAAGAACTAAATGATGATTTGAAAAGGGAGATTCGTGACGTGATAATTTTCTACCAACGCAGACTCAAAAGTCAAAAAGGATTGATAAGTTTCTGTGAATTTGAAAGTAAAAAAGAAGAAATTGAGATTGATGGGAAAAAGAAAATAAAAACTATAGGGAGTAGAGTTATTCCACGATCATCGCCTCTTTTTCAGGAATTTAGGATATGGCAGGTGTTAAATAATGTTGAAGTATCCACAAAAGATAGAATTAATAAAAAAAGAAAGGATAAGGCTTCTTCTCTTTTTGAAGAACAGGAGGATAAATTAAAAATTTATGGTAAACGAGAACTTTACCAGGAAGAAAAAGAATTATTAGCATTGGAACTTTCTTTGAAAGAAAAGCTCACGAAAGGTGAAGTATTGAAATTATTATTTGATAAACCACAAGAGTTAGATCTAAATTTTGCTTTTATACCTGGCAATACAACACAAGCCAGACTTTTCGAGGCATATAAAAATATTGTCGAACAAACCGGACACAATTTAAACCTTAAGAATCAAGCTTTTCAAATTATACAAGATGTAGAAAAAATATTTACCGGATTAGGATATAACACACAAATACTGCATTTTGATTCCTCTAAACCATTAGATGAACAGCCAATGTACAAACTATGGCATCTGTTGTATTCTTATGAAGGTGATGATTCAACTACTGGTCAAGAGAAGCTTATTTCCCAAATTACACATAAATATGGTTTTGAGAAAGAATTTGCTAATGAAATAGCTAAAATTGTCTTTCAAGATGATTATGGCAGTCTTTCGGCAAAAGCCATTCGAAAAATTTTACCCTACCTAAAAGAAGGGAATAAATATGATGTAGCTTGTTTGTACGCTGGGTATCGTCACTCTGCCAGTTCATTAACGAAAGAAGAAATTGAAAAGAAGCTTTTTAAGGATAAACTGGATGTTTTACCGAAAAATTCATTAAGAAATCCCGTCGTTGAAAAAATACTAAATCAAATGGTAAATGTTGTCAATGCAATAATTGACACCTATGGAAAACCGGATGAAATCCGAATAGAATTGGCGCGTGAATTGAAAAAAAGTGCAAAAGAACGAGAAGACCTATCAAAATTCATAGCTGAAACGACAAAAGTACATGAAGAGTATAGGCGTATTCTAACGAAACCCCTATCTGAAGGTGGGCAGTTTGGTTTGGTCTACGTTAATCGCAATGATATAATTCGTTATAAATTATATGAGGAATTGAAAGATAATGGTTATAAAACATTGTATTCCAATACTTATATTTCACCTGGATCTTTATTTAGTGGCGATTTTGATATTGAACATATTATCCCACAATCACGACTTTTTGACGATAGCTTTTCGAACAAAACACTGGAATTAAGGGCTATAAACCTTGAAAAAGGGAATAAAACTGCTTATGATTTCATAAAAGAGAAATATGGAGAACAAGGTGAAGACAACAGTTTGGAAAACTACTTAAAAAGAATTTCTGTGTTGTATAACAAAGGCGTTTTATCTCATGTAAAGTATAATAAACTAATAATGCAAGAAGCTAAAATTCCTGAAGGCTTTATTAACCGTGATTTAGGCGACACACGCTATATTACAAAATATGCAAAAACAATGTTAGGTGATTTGGTAAAAAGAGTGGTTACTACAACTGGGTCTATAACTGATGTTTTACGCAATGATTGGCAGTTGGTTGATGTGATGAAAGAGTTAAATTGGGATAAATACGATAGGCTTGGACTGACTTATTATGAAACAAATAATGAAGGTAAGCAACTTAAAAGAATAAAAAATTGGACAAAGCGTAACGATCATCGCCACCATGCGATGGACGCACTTACGGTTGCCTTTACTAAAGATGCTTATGTCCAGTATTTTAACAATAAAAATGCAAGTTTTAATACTTCTTCCAACGAATATGCTCTCAAAACAAAATACTTTGAGAACAACAGAGCTATCCCCCCAATACCACTTGATGAATTTAGAGCACAAGCAAAACGACATTTGAAAAATACTTTGGTATCAATTAAAGCAAAAAACAAAGTAATTACACAAAATGTAAACACCACCCAAAAATATGGTGGTGTTAATAAAAAGATTCAACAAACTCCAAGAGGACAGTTACATTTAGAAACAATATTCGGCAGCATTAGGCAATATGTTACTAAGGATGAGAAGGTTGGACCTTCTTTTGATGAAGATAAAATTAAAACTGTAAGCAAACAAATTTATCGTACAGCTTTGTGGAAACGTTTACAAGAATACGATAATAATCCCCAAAATGCGTTTGGAGGGAAAAATAGTCCTATAAAGAATCCTATTTACATTGACAAGGAACAAACTGTCACGCTTCCAGAAAAAGTGAAAACAGTTACTTATAAAACCATTTACACAATTCGTAAAGAAATTTCCCCTGATTTATCAATTGAGAAGGTGGTAGATCTAAAAATTCGTAAAATATTGGAAGACAGGTTGAAAGAATATGAGAATGATCCAAGGAAAGCTTTTTTAAATATTGAAAAAAAACCAATATGGTTAAATAAAGATAAAGATATTTCAATAAAGAGAGTGACAATTTCAGGTATCACGAATGCCGAAAATCTCCATGAGAAACGTGATAAAAATGGGATTTTTTTACTAGACAATGAGGGCAATAAGCAACCGGTTGATTATGTAAACACGGGAAACAATCATCACGTTGCTGTATACAGAGATTCAGAAGGTAATATTCAGGAAAATGTGGTTTCATTTTTTGAAGCGGTTGCTCGCAGGAATCTAGGATTGCCAATAATTGATAAAGCGTATAAAGAAAAAGATGGATGGCAATTCCTTTTCAGTATGAAACAAAATGAATATTTTGTTTTTCCAAATGAACTTACTGGTTTTTTTCCCAATGAAGTTGACTTATTAAATCCTGATAATTATTCTTTAATAAGTCCATATTTATTTAGGGTTCAAAAAATTTCCTTTAAAAATTATGTTTTTAGGCATCATTTAGAAACTTCAATAAAAGACACTACAAGTAATACTCGAAATATTACCTGGACTGATTTTCGCAGTTCAAAGGGACTTGATAAAATTGTAAAAGTTCGGATAAATCATATAGGTCAAATAGTATCAATTGGTGAATATTGATTTTCATTGTAATTTAAAGTGTAATTTAAAAATGATAAAACGGACTCTTTTTTTTGAAAACCCAGCTTACCTCAGTGTTAAAAACAGTCAACTGATGATCAAAATACCTGAAGTTGAAAACAATGAAGCCTTTTCTGATTATTTGAAAAAAGAATATACAAAGACTATTCCTGTTGAAGATATCGGTGTTGTTGTATTAGATAATAACCAGATCACAATTACACAGGGAGTATTACAGGCTCTATTGGATAATAACGTGGCAGTTGTCACTTGTGATAGAAAAAGAATCCCTAGAGGATTAATGCTACCACTTTCCGGAAATAGTGTGCAAAACGAACGATTCAGGAACCAATTGGAAGCTTCTCTCCCTTTAAAAAAACAGTTATGGCAACAAACGATTCAGGCTAAGATTGCTAACCAAGCGTCTGTTTTAAGAGAATGTCGTAAGGTCGAAGTAAGGAATATGCTAAAGTGGGTTGAAGAGGTACGCAGTGGAGATGTAGGAAATATGGAATCACGGGCAGCAACTTATTATTGGGCTAATCTATTCAAAGAATTCAAACGCTATCGTGAAGGTTTTCCTCCAAACAACTTGCTGAACTATGGATATGCGATTTTGCGAGCTGTTGTCGCACGTGGTTTAGTATCAAGTGGAATGTTGCCTACAATAGGGATTCATCATCACAATCGTTACAATGCATACTGCTTAGCAGATGATATAATGGAGCCATATCGTCCTTATGTTGACAGGATAGTTGTGGATTTGTATGATAAAGGAAATGAAGATATTAATAACAATACCAGGATAAAATTACTTTCAATTCCAGTGATTGATGTTAAGATAAACGGACAAAGAAGTCCATTAATGATTGCTGTTAGCCTCACCACATCATCATTAAATAAATGTTTTAGTGGAGAGTGTCGTAAGATTCTTTTTCCTGAGATATAGTGGAACGATTATCGGAATACCGAATTATGTGGATTTTTGTTCTTTTTGACTTGCCTACTCAAACAAAAAAGGAACGAAAACAATACACTGAATTCCGTAAAAGAATTGTCAAAGATGGATTTACAATGTTTCAATTTTCAATTTATCTAAGACATTGTCCATCTCTTGAGAATGCCGAAGTACACATCAAACGTGTAAAAGCTGCTCTTCCCCCAATTGGAGACATTGGGATAATCTGTATTACAGATAAACAATTTGGTCAAATGGAAATATTTTCAGGTCAAAAAAGAGTAGAAGGGAAATGTATACATCAACAATTGGAGCTTTTCTAATTTGTAGGTAATTTCCACAAAAAAACAAAATTCACCATCATAGTGAATTTTGTTAACAGGATAGAACTCTTTTTTTAGTTCTAACATCCTTCTCAAGCATTTGATTTAGAGTACAATATGCATATTCTGGTGTGTCAGACTATGTCAAAGATACAATTTTGAAAGCAAATCACAACTCGTTTAGACGAGAGCATATAATCAATAGGGGTGTGTCAGACTATGTCAAAGATACAATTTTGAAAGCAAATCACAACTCTTATTATGAGAGTAACGAATTTCATAAAGGTGTGTCAGACTATGTCAAAGATACAATTTTGAAAGCAAATCACAACTTACTATCATAAGACACACGCCTTTCGGCAGGTGTGTCAGACTATGTCAAAGATACAATTTTGAAAGCAAATCACAACGGCTTGCAGTCCACAAACAATTTACCAGCAGGTGTGTCAGACTATGTCAAAGATACAATTTTGAAAGCAAATCACAACCATAGCGGCTATATCCCTTTTGATTTCTTTGGTGTGTCAGACTATGTCAAAGATACAATTTTGAAAGCAAATCACAACAGCAGTGATTAAGGTTGAAAAACTTGGAAGGGTGTGTCAGACTATGTCAAAGATACAATTTTGAAAGCAAATCACAACGTAACACAATCCATTGTGGTGTCATAAAACGGTGTGTCAGACTATGTCAAAGATACAATTTTGAAAGCAAATCACAACAGCCAGAACGGCGTAATGGTCAGAAGCGATGGTGTGTCAGACTATGTCAAAGATACAATTTTGAAAGCAAATCACAACCGCATCCGTCAAGCCCTTGTGGAAACCGCGGTGTGTCAGACTATGTCAAAGATACAATTTTGAAAGCAAATCACAACGTGATGGTTACCTGTACGGGGGTTGCATCAGGTGTGTCAGACTATGTCAAAGATACAATTTTGAAAGCAAATCACAACAGGAGAGGGTGACGAGGCTTTTTCCTTCTTGGTGTGTCAGACTATGTCAAAGATACAATTTTGAAAGCAAATCACAACGACAAGCAGATGACCATCAACGGCATCGCTTATGTCAAAGATACAATTTTGAAAGCAAATCACAACATCCCGATGCAGGGTTACCGACACGTCATGGTGTGTCAGACTATGTCAAAGATACAATTTTGAAAGCAAATCACAACGAAAGTGCTTGACGATGATGATCTAACATTGGTGTGTCAGACTATGTCAAAGATACAATTTTGAAAGCAAATCACAACACTTCAATAGAAATCGTGTAATTTGAATAGGGTGTGTCAGACTATGTCAAAGATACAATTTTGAAAGCAAATCACAACACAAACACCAAACTGATAAGGATTTCACCGGTGTGTCAGACTATGTCAAAGATACAATTTTGAAAGCAAATCACAACTATGTAGGAATTGGCGCACATGGGTTGCCCGGTGTGTCAGACTATATCAAAGATACAATTTTTTTCAATCAATATTTTTTAAACATAAACACTTAACTTCGATAAAAAGGCACTGTCCAGTTTTGTGTAAATGACAATTGAGTTTTCATAATTACAACAGCACCCTGTCTTCAAATATACTAATAAACTGATTCAAAACGATTGCCCAGTTTTGAATAGGCATCGTCCACTTCTTTTCTATCTCACTGATTGCCAAATAAACCGATTTTTTAACGGCATCATCATTCGGGAATGAGAGTTTGGCCTTGGTATATTTTCGGATTTTGCTGTTGAGATTTTCAATCAGGTTGGTCGTATAGATGATCTTGCGGATCTCAGCAGGGTAGTCAAAAAATGTGGTCAGATCATCCCAGTTGGTACGCCAGCTGCGAACGGCATAACGGTATTTCGAGTCCCATTTTTGCTCGAAAGCATCCAGGGCTAAAGCGGCAGCTTCCTTGTTTACAGCGCCATATATGGTCTTCAGATCAACCGTAAATTCTTTCAGGTCTTTATACGTGACATACCGGCAACTGTTCCGGATCTGGTGTACTACGCATATCTGGGTGGCGGCTTCGGGGAATACGCTCCGGATGGTATCGGTAAAACCGTTCAGATTGTCCGTACAGGTTATCAGAATGTCTTCCACGCCCCGGGTTTTGAGATCGGTCAGTACACTCATCCAGAAAGCAGCACTTTCCGCTTTGCCTACCCATAGGCCAAGCACTTCCTTTTTCCCGGTTTTGGGAAGCCCAATGCATATATAAACCGTTTTATTGATGACCTTCCCACCGTCCCGCACCTTAAACATAATACCGTCCATCCATACAATCAGGTATTGCCGCTCCAGAGGCCGGTTTTGCCACTCCTGAGCGGCCTGGGTCACTTTGTTGGTGATGATGGATATCGATGACCCGGACAGGTTTATTTCGTAGATACTGCGCAATTCTTCCTCGATATCCGAAACGCTCATCCCTTTTGCATAAAGTGTATTAAATCCAAATAACCGAGTATTTATTTAATTTATTTCAATCATTTCTATCGGGGAGGCACTCTCAGTGGCCTTCTGCCCCTGCCACTTGGCAAACCCCAAAAGGTTTTAGTGTATTAGAGACGGCTAAGCCGCCTTTTTACGTTCATATTCTGCTCTGTATTCCTGTGGTGACATATATTTGAGCCTGTGTATCATCCACTCTCTGTTATAGTTTCCAATGAAAGTTTCAATGATGCGCTGAGCCTGCTCCAGTGAGGAAAACCGTTGGATACTGAATACTTCCTCCTTGATCGTCCTGTTAAAGCGTTCAATACAACCGTTGCACTCCGGACTTCTCACAAAAGCCTTTGACATGTCAAGTTCCAGATAAGCCATCTCTTTCATGAAGTCATCCGAATCATATTGTGTCCCGTGGTCGCTTCTAAGCTTCAACGAGGTGCCTTTGCAAACACCTTTGTCAAGGCTTTTGAAGACCTTTTTTACGGCTGCTTTGACCGGTTCCATAGCTGCCCATCTGGATCCACGCTTGCATATGTGCCAGGCGATAATCTCATCGTTGAAGTGGTCGATAACCGCAAAGAACCAGCACCAGCCCAGGTTGTCTACAAAGAACTTTTTACCGTCCGTACCCCATAGCAGGTTGGGATGCTCCTGTATTATTCTGCCTTTATGCTCCTTCTTTTTCATTTCACAAGCGTGTCTGTACGGGCTCAGAAGGTCATTTTCACGCATTAGCCTGTTCACACGGCGGTTGGATACGTGGATGTGTTTCTTTTTTGCCAGTTTCTTCCAAACCTTGATGTACCCCTCACTGTGGAACAAGCTCTCTGCAATGACCTCTCTGATGGCAACAAGCAGGTCTTGGTCATTAATGGTCGGTTTTCTGCCACGTGTCTCACGCTGCGGTTGCTCATGCTTCTCATACCAGTTGGAGCTTGAACACCCGGCCACACGAAGAACCATTACCATGGGGTATCCGCTGCCGGTCTTATCATAGGTTAGTCCACTCAGGTATTCCACTAGCTCTTTCTTTGTTTGGCAATGAACTCGTTCTTTTTTTTTACCAGGTCCAGCTCCATTTCCAGCTGTCCTATTCGCCGTTCAGCTCGGGCCAGTTTGGCATTTTCCGGCTTTTTCTTAAAGCCGTTCATGCCGTTTACTATAAAATCATCTCTCCATTCAGAGATCTCGGCCATTGTCAGACCGTGTTTGCGGCTCAGTTCTTCAATTGATTCGCCGCGTAACAGCTCCATTACGACACTTGTCTTGAAGCTGGCTGATTTGCGTTTCTTCTTTTCCATTTGAGTACAAATTTAACGTTTTATACCGCCTTATTTTGTACTCGGTTCTTTTAGACACTAATATAAGTAAAAAGCATTGTTAAATTTAAGGATTAAACCAAATGGAAACA
>JAHDNZ010000033.1 GCA_018435125.1 Bacillota bacterium
ATACCTAAATTGGCTCGTTTTAACAAGTACTAACCTGCGGGGCACAAAGCCACGCTTGACATCAAATTTTCAAAGTAAAGGTGACATTTTTACTGAATAAAACCTATACCGTTTAGGTGACATTTTCAAAGACTATTGACACAGCCTGCAACCAATAGAAGTGTCTAGAGCAGAAAATAATTGAGGCTTAAGCCAACACACATTCTGGCTGACTTTATAGTGTCTATTAGTTATCCTTAAGATAATAAACCTACTTGTTCTAAAAATCTACTTATCCTGAATAGGTAACTAATCACATGTCATGAAATAATTAGTCCTGGGCGATAACCTAGGACTAATTATATTAGTTCTTTTTCAAGGCCTTAAATGCGCTTTCTCGGCTAAGAGATGTAATTTCAGAAACTATATCTTTTATAAAATCCGAAACTTTAACGGTACCTAGATCCCCAAGTGTTCTTGAACGCAAGGCCAGAGTGTTGTTCTCCACTTCTTTGTCTCCCAGGACGATCATATAAGGTACCTTTTCTAGCTGTGCTGCTCTAATCTTATACCCTAGCTTTTCATTGCGATTATCAACATAAGCTCGAATGGAATTTTCCTCAAACTCTGCCTTGAGTTTTTTTGCCGCTTCCAAGTGAGCCTCACTGACTGGAATAATCTGCACCTGAACAGGTGCAAGCCAAGTCGGGAAAGCTCCGGCAAAATGCTCTGTTAAAATGGCAATAAATCTTTCTATACTACCAAAAACGACACGATGGACAACAACTGGGGTATGCTTTTGGCCATCTTCAGCGATATAGCTTAAATTAAAACGTTCTGGAATTAGAAAATCAAGTTGTATAGTACCACATTGCCAAGTTCTACCCAGACAGTCTTTGAGATGAAAATCGATCTTGGGACCGTAAAAAGCTCCATCACCAACGTTGATCTTATATGATAAGCCTTTCCTTGTTAAAGCACCCTTTAGAGCATTGGTTGCTGTTTCCCAAATCTCAGCAGATCCGAGGGAGTTCTCAGGCTTAGTGCTTAGTTCGACATGGTATTCAAAACCGAAAACATCGCTGTAAACATAATCGATAAGTTCGATTACTCCAATGATTTCGCTTTCGATCTGTTCTGGAGTCATAAAGATGTGTGCGTCATCCTGTGTAAAGCAACGTACTCTCATCAGACCATGTAAAGTACCAGAAAGCTCATGGCGATGTACCAGTCCTAGCTCACCATATCTTAAAGGTAAATCGCGGTAACTTATTAATTGTCTCTGGAATAAAAGCATGGCTCCAGGACAATTCATGGGCTTTACTGCATAGTTGGTATCATCAATAACAGTAAAATACATATTTTCTCTGTATTTATCCCAATGACCGGAGTTACGCCAGAGTTGTTCGTTGAGAATAATAGGTGTTTTAATCTCCATGTAGCCAGCTTTTTGATGAATTTTACGCCAAAAATCCTCTAAGGTATTCCTTAGAACCATTCCTTTAGGATGGAAAAAGGGGAATCCCGGTCCTTCATCACGGACACTGTAAAGATCCAGTTCTTTACCTAGCTTTCTATGATCTCTTTTAGCAGCTTCCTCTAAAAGCTCGAGGTGTTTTTTCAAACTCTCTTTATCAGCAAAAGCCGTGCCATAGATTCTTTGCAGCATTGGTCTTTTACTGTCGCCTCTCCAGTAGGCTCCGGCTAAACTTAAAAGTTTAAAAGCCTTTAGTTTTCCAGTGCTCGGTAAATGAGGCCCACGACACAGATCTTCAAATTCGCCCTGCTTGTAGAGACTGACATTACCTTCTAGGTCTTCGATTATCTCAGTTTTATATTGATCACCTCTAGAGGCAAAGTAGGCTAGAGCACTCTTTTTTGGCAGTTCTCTTCTTTCAAAGGGTAAATCTTCCGCCACAATCTTTTGCATTTCAGCTTCAATGGCTTTAAGATCGTTTTCTCCTAGTTTTTCGGGTAAATCGATATCATAATAAAAGCCATCTTGAGTTGCAGGACCTATAGCAAATTTGGCCTCGGGATATAATCTCTTTATTGCCTGAGCCATAATATGGCTAGCTGAATGCCTGATAACCTCTAGGGCTTCTTCTGAGTTTGATGTTATTACTTCAAAATCTCCACCCTGCACTAACACTCTATCTAAATCTACTAACTGACCATCGACTTTAGCACATATGGCTGCCTTTAAAAGACGTGGGCTGATTGCCTTGGCAATATCAGCTGCCGTGGTTTGGCTTGCTTCTATTTCCATTTTGTTTCCATCCGGTAATCTAAATATTAACACCTTTAAGCCTCCTTTAAAATAAAAAAGAGCACTTCCTCAAGGGACGAAGTGCTCGTGGTTCCACCCTATTTGCACAAATTGCTCCTACAATTTATGTACTTGACTTTGTTAACGGTCTTTGACCGGCTCTTTATAATTACCAAAAAGGTGTTCCAAAGAGCAGCTATAAGGTGGTCACCTGCAAATTTAAGAAGCTTTCACCCAGGGGAAATACCCGAGGCTTCTTTCTCTAATATGGCTGCAGGAATCGTCCTTAATTATTGCCTTTAATTATAAAAAATTTGCAGATAAGTGGTGGGAGCGAGCGGAATCGAACCGTTGACCTCTTGCATGTCAAGCAAGCACTCTAACCAGCTGAGCTACGCCCCCATAAATTTTTGCAAGGCTTGTTATTATATTAGCATCAGAAGGAGTTGCTGTCAACTAGTTTGCAGTACATAGTTGCTATGAATAAACCTTGCTTGGCTACAAAACTAAGTAGAAAAACCTAAGCAGACTGATAGGATTACTTGGAAAAGCAAGAGATAAACATTCTTAAAATCACTTTAATTAATTGTCGGGGTAAGGTCATACTAAAAAGGGAGGGATGAGCATCGCCAGAGAAAAAGTTGCCTCTGATGCCCTCAAACTTGAAGCTGCCCGTCGGCTGGGTCTTAGTCAAAAGCTCCTAAACGAGGGCTGGAGTAACATGACATCAGGCGAAATAGGATCCATCGTCAGAGAAATGATCCGCATGGGTGAAGTAGCTCTTTATGACGATCTTCCTAAGCTCTACTAACCAAGGCAGGGCTTTTATCCCTGCCTTCTAAATTTTTTCCAAGCTCCCATGCACTTTTTCCAAATTCAAGAAAACATCGCCATCTTTAGCACTAGCTGAAACATTATAGCCAACATCGCCTGCTTCAATGTTCAGATCCCCATTATTAACACTGACATTTAGATCGTGCCCAACTTCGCTTATATTAAGACTTAGGCTGTCTTTGGTATTAACTAAACTAACTGATAAATTACCGGAGATCTGGCTGATTTCAAAACTAGCCAGCTTTTCTTTTAAGTGTTTTATCTCTTCTTCAAGTTCAGTGATTTTTTTTAGCAAATAACCCTCATCAATCACAGCTCAACCCCACCCCTCTGAATTTAATTTTAATAAAGCAGATACTTATCTCTAAGCCCCAAAAACCAGGCTTGCTTTTCGTGCCAAGTTAAAAAAAGTTTCTCTAATGAACCATGCTCAGTTATAACCTTTCTGGGCTTGTCCGAACCTAGAAGTCTATCAAAATGAGCCCCATTCCATACAAACTGATTTGGATATAGCTCGTAGAGAGTTTTTATAATATAAAGCCCTGTTTCTATTGGCTGAAACAATTCTCTGTCGGTAACAATTATCCTTGCTCCCTGACATTTTTCCCCTTCCCATTTCGAAGTTGAGGGTATAAAACTGACCGTTTCAAATTTACAGCCTGGAAGGTTAAGGGCATTTAATTTATCAGATAGTTTTTCGTTAATAAACGGAGCTCCGAATACTTCAAAGGGGGTAGCTGTACCTCTGCCTTCAGAGATATTAGTTCCTTCAAAGAAACAAAGTCCGGGGTAAACGGTGGCTGCTTGTAGAGAACGTATATTTGGCGAAGGGTTAACCCATTTGAGGTTTGTCTTATCAAACCATTGGCCTCTTTGCCAGTTTTTCATAGTTATCACAGTTAAACGGCAATTGATAAAAAATTCCTGATTAAAAAGCTGTGCTAACTCTCCTACTGTCATGCCATGGGTAATGGGAATAGGATATTTTCCGATAAATGAAGCAAAAGCCATCTCCAAAACTGGTCCTGCTACCTTGTGCCCACCTAAAGGGTTAGGCCGATCCAGGACCATAAACTCTTTGTTAAAGCTAACGCAAGCTTCCATGGCATTAGCCATCGTGTAAATGTAAGTATAAAAACGTGCCCCGATATCTTGTATATCAAAAATCAGAACATCAATCTGATTTAACATTTCTCTGGTAGGCTTTAGAGTTTTCCCATATAGGCTATAAACCGGAAGACCTGTTTGGGAATCAATATAATCGGCTACTCCTTCACCGGCATCCTTATCTCCCCTAAAACCGTGTTCCGGTGCAAAAATTGCTTTAAGGTTAATTTTTTTATTACGATAAAAAAGATCAACTATTGATTCTCCGTTCCCATTAATACCGGTAAGATTAGTTATAACACCAACTCTTTTACCTTGTAAAATCTCCGGACTCTCAAGTAAAGCATCTAGACCTGTCAAGGTTTTACTGGAAGTATACCAACTTAATAAAACTAGCAAAAGTATAGTAATTAAAAAATATTTTTTTGTCACTAAAAAGCCCCCTTCCCTGCTTAATAATTCGCTTGGAAAGGGAGCTTTCCTTTATCTTAGATTTTGCACCAGAAATCTTTCCAAAATTGCTACCAGTATATACAAAACTGCAGATAAAAGGCACAAAACAATGATTGAGGCCATCACTAAAGTAAGCTGAAAAACCTGCCCTCCGTAGACAATCAAAAAGCCCAGTCCTGCCTGAGATACGAGAAATTCTCCTACAATAATACCCACCAAAGATAAACCTACATTTACTTTCAACGCACCTACAATTGAGGGAATAGCTGATGGTAGAACAACTTTGGCTAATATTTGATTACGCTTGGCACCAAAACTTTGGAGAAGTTTAATTTTATCCGGATCGGTTTCCTTAAATCCGGTATGAACCATCATGACTGTAACTATAACAGAAATTGCTAGTGCCATGGCAACAATCGCTTTAGGTCCACTGCCCATCCAGACAATAAAAATTGGTCCCAGAGCTACCTTGGGAATACTATTTAAAACTACTAAATATGGATCTAAAACTGCACTCAAAAAAGGTGACAGCCATAAAACAATTGCAATTAAAACTCCTAGCAAAGTTCCAAGACTAAAACCTACCACTGTTTCATAGGTTGTTACCCACAGATGCCAAAATAGTTCTCCAGTCTTACTCATTTTAACAATCAGTTTTAAAATTCTTCCCGGCGAGGAAAAGACAAATCCGTCAAGATACCCTTTGGTTACACCAACTTCCCAGCATAATAGAAAGGCCACCAGAAGCATAATCTGCGCCAGTAGTTTTAATATCTTTTTTTCCCTCACCGACCTTTGATAAAGAAGCAGCCCTTCACTCATCAATATCCAACTCCCGCCATATTAATTGGAAATATTCGCCAAAACGTTTGGTAGCTCTTGGTTTGAAGTTAGGATCTGCCCACGTTCCCCCCAGATCAATGCTAAAGTCGGCTTTTATACTTCCTGGCCTTTTTGAAAGTACAACCACACGATCACTCATCGCCACTGCTTCGGATATATCATGTGTCACCAAAATAGCAGTTTTTCCTTCTTGTCTTAAAATATAAGCTACTTCTTCCTCGAGTCGTAGACGAATCTGATAATCCAACGCTGAAAAGGGTTCATCTAAGAGCAACACTTCCGGATCCAAAGCCAGTGTACGGATAAGAGCCACTCTTTGACGCATACCACCTGATAGTTCGCGAGGATAGTGGTGTTCAAAACCACTCAAACCATATTTGACTAGCATTTCTTTCACTGCTGCAGTACGATTATTTATCTTGCGGACTTCTAAACCTAGTCTGGCATTTTGCCAGATTGTTCTCCAGGGAAAGAGGTGGAGCTCTTTAGACAGCTAGTTTTTATTACCTCTAATTTTGGTTCTGTAACCTCCTGTTGATATTGTTTAAGAAGTTGGGTTATCCTCGTAAGCAAAGGTTCAATCCTTGTAGGATAACGGTTAATTATTTCCATAAAAATACCTCCCCTGAATTATATTAAAGGGAGGGTTTCTTTAGTGAATCTTTTTCAGTAAAGGATTAATAGTTATCTTTGCGCAGTAAAATACGCTCAGCAAACAAAGCACCATGCCTGGTACCCCAGCCACTTACCAGCATCTGATCAAGATAATAGTAGTTTAGGACATCCAAAAAGACTCCTAAGCTCTGTTCTTTGCGAACTCTTTTTTGCAGTTCCTCTTTTTTAATTACAAAACCGTTAACCTCTTCAAGACGATATTCCGGTTTTGCGCTCTGTAAAAAAGCCAGTTGGGTAACGACCGAACCCATTCCCACAATATATTGCAGTCCTTTGGGTCTTCTTTTATCTAATTCCTGAGCAGTAGGATAATTTAAGATTAGCTCTTCAACAAATCTACGCCTATCTTCATGGTAGTTCAAAGAACCAAAACCTGTTAAACTCATAGCATTTTCAATAACCAAAAGATCTTCAAACCGGTAACCTAAGCAAAGTTCCAGACTTCCTCCACCTTGATCAATAACTAACACTCTTTGGTTTTCTTTTATTGATTCTTGTGAAAGGATTCCAGCAGCAAAGCTATAGTGAGCTTCTTTAAGGCCTGAGATTATTTGAAAGCTGGGAAAATAATATCTCACCTGGGTACTTAGTTCGGGGTGGACTCTAAAGACTGCCGTACCAAAGGCAATAACATCATGAGAATTTATTTTCATTCTCTCGATAATAAATGCAAAAGCTTTTAATGCCTGGTTCAAGCGCTTTATTGAAGTGCTATCATCACTACCCAGCATAGTGAGAAAACCTCTGGAAATATATACCTTGACAGAACTGCGATTAACATCGGCAATTAATAGTCTTGCTGCCCGTGATCCCAAATCAACAACGGCCTTTAGCACTTTACTCACCCCATTGGTGTTTTATTAGATTCTCAGGTCTCTTTTCCTGCCGAAGATAATAATCTCTAGGGGGTGATGCTTATGAATGTTCTGCTGTATGCCAGGGTTTCCACAGAATCCCAAGCTCAGCTCGGTCATTCCTTAGAGGCTCAAATTAATACTATGCGTGAATATGCCAGCCAGATGAGCTGGGTAGTAGCAGGTGAATATATCGACCGTGGTCTTTCAGGGCGTTCGAATGAAAGAGCAGCTTTTTTAGCTATGATTAACTTTGCTACATCACCACATGCAAATATAAGCGCCATTCTGGTGCATAAGCTCGATCGCTTCAGCCGAAGCCGTGAAGATGCTATTTTTTACAAAGCACTACTCAAAAAAAAAGGAGTCTCTGTTATCAGTATTACCGAACCCCTAGAAGCTTCTCCGGCAGGACTATTAGTCGAAGGGATTTTAGAAACAATTGCTGAGTTTTATTCGCAAAACTTAGCTGAAGAAGTTAAAAAAGGTCAGCTTCAAGTAGCCAAAAAAGGCCTTAATCAGTCTGAGGCTCCCCTTGGATACCGATCGGAAAATGGTGTTCTAATTGTTAACGCTTATGAGGCTGAGATAATACGTTCTATCTTTCACGGATGCCTGCAAAACTACTCTTATCGGCAGATTGCCCACAGTATAGAAACAAAATATCAAAAAAGACTTCACCCGGCAACCATTGCCTACATTCTTAAAAACCAAGCTTATCTCGGACACCGCATCTGGAACCGCAGACGTAAAGATGGCTCTATTCGACCTGAATCGGAATGGATTATTGCTCTAAACTCTCATGAACCATTAATAAGTCAAGCTACCTTTACAAAAGTAGAAAAGATATTACAGGCTAAAAAACCCCACCCTAAAACACATCTTTTTTCCGGACTTTGTCAGTGTAATTATTGTAAAAGCACTCTTACCTGCTACACTCAAGGAGAAAATGTCAAGCTAATCTGTAGAAAAAAAGGCTGCCCTGGTGTCTCGATCCTGGAATCAAAGCTTGAAAAATTTGTCTTTGAAAGTCTGGCTATGCTTTATCATCATGCTTATCCTTATGAGAGTTATAATCTCTGCGAGCTAGAAAACAAAGACTTAAAACGTCTAATTTTGCTCACCGCTATTCAAATCATCAACCTAGACCAAAAACAGGTCGAAATAGTCTATTTAAATTAAGTGTCGCAAGAGGTGGTCCTGTTGCAACATGTAACCCATTTTGGGCGAAGGAACACTTACCTGTTCCCCATCTAGCATAACCTGACCTTGGGTGGGTTTTATTAGACCTGCAATCAAAGACAAAAGAGTACTTTTCCCACAACCACTTGGACCGACAATCGTAACAAACTCTTTTTCTTTTACGGTCATATTAACTGACTTAAGAGCTTCGGTTTCTCCTTTCGGACCATAAAAAACCATATCTACGTCTTGAAACTCAACTTTTCCCAAATGCAAGCCCTCCTATTTGAGGGAAATTGTTTCTAAAGCTTTCAGAGCAAAGCTGTTATCGACCAATTTTTCATAAGGAGCTCTTTTGCTAAGTTCACCTGCTAGTTCCATAATAGTCTGTAATCTGTCAAAAGAATCTTTGCTCATTAAAAGACTTGGATTCCACGTATTTTGACTTTTATATCTATCGACAACCTGTACCAGAAGTTCAAGCTCTATCTCCGGAAAATACTTAATTATTACTGTAGCGATATCCTTAGCACTATGGGTTGCAACCCAGAGCTGTCCTTTTAAGATTGCATTGGTAAAGTGCTGAATAAGTGTGGGGTTTTTCTTGAGATAATCAAGTCTGGCATGGTAGACAGTGTATGGTAGAGGTCCACCTTCTACACCTAAAGAAGCTACCACTTTGCCAACTCCCTCTTTTTCAAGGAGAGTGGCTGTAGGTTCAAACAGAGCAATATAATCACCTGTTCCAGATTGAAATGCCCCGGCTGTTGCCGTAAACGCCAAATTAGTAATGACATTGACATCTTTTTTGAGGTTATAGCCATATTTCTTCAAGACATATTCCAAGGTCATCTCTGGCACTCCACCAACACGCCCGCCAATTATGGTTTTCCCTTTGAGATCAGTCCATTTGAATTCTTGTTTGGTATTTTTGGCAACTAAAAACGAACCATCCATAGCTGTAAGCTGAGCAAAAGCAACTAAATGGTTGCTGGCACCCTCATTATAGATATAGATACCTGCTTCCGGACCAAAAAAGCCGATATCTACTTGACCGGATATAGTAGCTGCAGCACCTTTATCAGCACCCCAGGCCGTAGAAAGCTCGATTTCTAAACCCTCTTCAGCAAAAAAACCTTTTTCTATAGCCACATATTGGGGTGCATAAAAAACGGAACGTACGACCTCGCTAAGTCTAATCTTTTGAGCCTGAATTGTAAAGACTAACCCAATGACCATTAATAGTACAAATAACCGCTTCATAGTAGTCTTTCCTCCCTTAATCCTAGCTAATTCTAAGCTATGCCTAAAGACTAGAAGTGGTGCTAAGGTACCTGTTGTAAAGATAAAAAGAGCGTAATTAATAAGCTCAAGGAAAAGGGTTTTAATCCTGTGATTAATAGTCTTAAAGTGCCAGAAATTAAAGCAAGCTATTAAAAAATAGAGACATCGATCTTTTCGATGCCTCTATTTCTTCAGACAATTCTTTTAGGGGTTTTAGTTTTTAGTAACTATAATCATACTTTGCCTTTTAGAGCCTTGTACTCTTTTTGAGCGGGCTCATATTCCGGCCACAGATGCAAGGTAGTACGGAAACATTCAAACGCAGTCCTTTTGTCTCCGCTGGCCTTGTAAGCCATACCAAGCCAGTAATGGCTGATGGGGTAGGTTTTGTTCTTTTCTACTGCGATTTTTAAGGTTTGAATAGCTAGCTCGTTTAGGTTTTGGTCTAGGTAAAGCCTACCAAGACCAATATAGGCATTTGCATAATTCTTATTTATGGCCAGAGCCTTCTTATAGCATTCTTCAGCTTTATCATATATACCCTTTTGATGATAAGCATTAGCTAGATAGAAATTGGCATAAACATGGTTGTCTTGAATAGCTACAGCTTTTTCATAACACTCAATAGCTTTATCAAGATTGCCATAAGCTTCAAGAGCTTGACCTAAACGCATTTGGAAAACTGGAATTTTGCCATCAAGCAGAGCAGCTTTTTGATAAGCATCAATCGCCGGCTCGTAAAGGCCCTTATCTGCTAGAACATCACCAAGATTGACCCATAATGCCGGATCGTTTGGCTGATAATCACAAGCCAGGCCAAAAAGTTCTGCTGCTTTATCACAATTTTTAGCTTTCTTATAGGCCAAACCCAAGCTGTTTAAAGCTTCAATCCATTCAGGTTTAATTTTTAGAGCTTGCTCTAATCTTTTAATAGCATTGTTTAAATCGCCTATCTCTAGATGAGCTTGACCAAGACGTAAAGTCGCCTCAGGGTGCTGGGGTTCAACTTTAAGAGCTTTTTCATAAAGCTCAATTGCTTTTTGGGGTTGAGCGCTGTCATAAAGATTTCCAACATTTAAATACTTGTTACCTTCTGCTACAAGTTCTTCGGCTGTTTGAGCCTTTACTAAGGTAGCACCGGCAAATAGTATAATTGCCGTCATGATGGCTAACAGTTTAGCTTTTCTAAATTTCATCCACATGACCCTCCCTTTGTTGTTTTTTAGTTGGAAGATCGCCTCTGGCATAACGCTTCTTGTGAAAGATTAAAACAATGTATTTGACTTTGAATGTATAAACTACATTCGATTCTTTTGCGCTGTAACTCACAAGAAAAATTATGCGGTTTCATAATATCGCCATTAAAGCTAAAGGCGTTCGCATGGCAACCTCCACTACAAAAGAAACGCGCCCAGCATTTGCGACAATCCTCTTTATTATAAATATGAGCTTTGTCAAATTGGTTAACTATGTCACTTTTTACAATGCCTTTTTTAAGAACATTGCCTAAGATATATTCTTTATTGCCTACAAACTGATGACAAGGATAGATATCGCCCTCAGGTGTTATTGCTATATACTCCACACCGGCCCCGCAACCACTTAAGCGTTTAGCTATACAGGGACCCTTGAGAAGATTGACACTAAAATGGAAAAAATCAAAGGGCTTACCAGAACGATAAGCATCCAGATAGGCTTGGGCTAATCTTTCATATTCGCCGAAAATCCGAGGTAAATCCTCTTTTATTAGAGCATATTTTTCATTTTTGGTTACCACAGGTTCTATGGAAACATGCCTAAAACCCAACTTTAACATATGAAGAACATCAGCAGCAAAATCCATATTTTCTCTAGTATATGTGCCTCTTACATAGTAGCCTTCTCCTTCGCGAGAATCGATCACCTTTTTTATTAGCTCAACTGTTTTTTTATAAGTAGGACGTCCATCACGTGTAGGACGCATCTGGTTTTGTATCCTTTCACGTCCGTCAAGACTTAAAACAAGCAAAATATCATTTTCGTTGAGCCAAGCAATTTTATCATCGTCAAGCAGGGTACCATTGGTTGTAACCGTAAGCGTAAATATTTTAGCTGTTTCTTTTTCGCGTTTACGAATATAGGCTACCAGATCTTTTAAAACTTCGTAGTTTAAAAGTGGCTCTCCCCCAAAAAAATCAATCTCTAAATGACGTCTTTTAGCAGAGTTTTCAATTAAAAGATCTATAGCTTTAACCCCTACTTCGTATGGCATCAAAAGTCTTTGCCCCCCAAAGTCTCCTTGGGATGCAAAACAGTATTGGCAGGCTAAATTACAATCGTGAGCAAGATTAAGGCATAACGCTTTTAAACCTGTAGGGAGTTTAGGTAAATTAGTTAAGGCTTCATCAGGCGAAAAAAGCTGACCCTTAGCTTGCAACTCCACTAGTTCGTTAACAATTTCTGTTACCAACTCTTGATCCAAGTCATTAAAGGCGCCTTTTAGCTCCTCTTTTAAAACACTCTCCCTACCAAGAGCTAGAATGCGCCTTAAGATTTCATAAGCAGCATCATCAAGCTGGTGCAACGAACCAGATGGTACATCTAACAGATATTTCAGGTTATTAACTGTAAAAAGGTGTGTGTCTTGAGGTTTCCCAATCTTTATTTCGTTCATTTTACTCCAGCCTTATTTGCGTAAACAGACTTGATTGCCAACTGTGCATGAAGTCTTACAGGCAGATTGGCAAGAAGCTTGGCACTCGCCACAGCCAGCTTCTCCTTCTTTCATTTTAGAACCCCAAGCCTTTATAGTAATAATATGTTTCCCTTGAAAATTTTTACTATTCATGAATATTCCTCCTTGAAAACTAGCTTACACCCATTCACCTAACTTTATTCCACATACCAAAGTTATATCCTGCCCATCTTTCCAATTTTACCTAAAATGCAGAATAAGGCCTAGTTTGAAAACTAAACCTTATTCCTGAACTACCTTTTTCTAACACACTTTTCGCGGTAAAACTTATCCCATTCTAAACAACGGCGGACATCAGTAACTGGTTTGGATTCCTTAGTGCAATTTTGGTTGTTGTAATTAGAACACTGAGCACAAACCTTCAAAATGTCTTCCTCCGAAAGCTGGAAAATCATTATACATCCCCCCATCGGAGCTAACCGCTGGATAATTGAGATATTATGCTAGCAAAGTCTTTTTTTAACAGTTTTAAAACTATATTAACTCTGCTCACATAATTAATTTTGTAGTTACCCCCCTCAAAACCCCAGGGTTATATCAAGGAGGCAAACCGATAAATTAACCTGACCTGGACTTTTTTCTCTTACCGACATTTTCGTCAAAGAGACAAAGATATCCTTCTTGATTGTAAATAACAGTAAGTTTTACGATATTTAGACCATATTATCACCAATATCACGTCGATAAAATTTATCTGGCATAATAACCTTTTCCACAGCTTGATAGGCATTTTGTTTTGCTGTCGTTAAATTGGAGCCAAGTCCTACAACTGACAACACTCTTCCTCCTACGCTAACTACCTGACCTCCTTTTAACTCAGTACCCGAATGAAAAATAAATTGATCCCTGTTAAGAGCAGGTAGTGTAATGGACATTCCTCTTTGAAATTTATCCGGGTAACCCTTGGCTGCTACAATTACACAACAACTTACCATTTTTTTTAGATCTAGACTAATCGGCTTATGGTCTAAAAGTGCGGTAATTACTTGATAAAGATCACTATCAATTAGAGGCATCAGTGCCTGAGTCTCCGGATCACCCATTCTAACATTGTATTCCAAGACCTTGGGACCATTTGGTGTTAACATTAACCCGATGAACAAAACACCGCAGAAATCTATCCCCTCGGCACTAAGCCCCAATACTGATGGTCTAATTATCTTTTCTTCAATCTCAACTTCTAACTCGCTACCAATATTAATGGGGGCTATCGCACCCATACCACCGGTATTAGGTCCTAGATCATTATCATATGCCCGTTTATGATCCATGGCGATAGGAAGAAGACAATAGTTTTGCTGATGCACCAAAACAAAAACACTGATTTCAGGTCCTGTTAGTCTTTCTTCAATGACAACCTTTCTCCCCGCTTCGCCAAAAGCTCCTCCAAACAATTGCTGAACCGCTAAAAAAGCTTCCTGTTTTGAATCCGTAACATAGACACCCTTGCCCTGAGCTAAACCATCAGCTTTGATAACTAACTGATACTTAGCTTCTTGAATGTAACTACAAGCAGAATCTTCTGTATCAGCTTCGAAATATTTCGCTGTTGGGATTTGGTGTCTTACCATAAATGCTTTGGCAAAAGCCTTGCTGCTTTCTAGTCTGGCAGCATTTTTGCTTGGACCAAAAACTTGTAAGCCCTCAGCTTGAAAGAGATCGGCGATACCGGCAGCTAAATGCTTTTCCGGACCGACTATAGTTAAATCAATTTTTTCTTTCCACGCAAACTCTTTAAGAGCTAATAAGGTATCGATCTCTTTACTTACGGGTTTGGCAATCTCGAAGATACCGGGATTGCCGGGCCAAGCATAGATCTCTTTCACATAAGGACTTTGAGCTAGTTTCCAGGTAAGTGCGTGTTCTCTGCCACCTTGCCCTGTTACAAGTACTCGCATCAATAAACCTCCTAGTGACGGAAATGTCTCATGCCTGTAAAGAGCATGGGGATCTTTGCTTGGTTTAAAACAGCAATACTATCAGCATCTCTAATAGAACCACCGGGTTGAATTATAGCTTTAATACCGGCTTTAACCGCTTCTTTAGCTACATCGTCAAAGGGAAAGAAAGCATCAGAGGCCAAAACAGCGCTTACCGACTCATTCTTGGCTGCTTGGATAGCTTTTATGGCCGCATCTATTCTATTCATCTGTCCCGCGCCAATTCCCAAAGTCTTCTTGTTCTTGGCCACCACGATAGCGTTAGACTTGACATGTTTAACTACCTTCCAAGCAAATTCAAGATCCTCTCTAGTAGTCTTATCAAGTTCTCCTTCACTAACCTGTTTGGGCTCTACTTGCTCTAAAGAACCTAAATCACGTTCTTGAATCAATAATCCACCTACGATCTTTTGCATCGTAAAAGATGGTCTTCTAGCTTCTTTAGACATCTTTAGTTTTAGAATTCGGAGGTTAGTCTTCTTTTTTAATATACTTAAAGCTTCATCCTCATAATCAGGTGCTATGATTACCTCCAGAAAAATCCCACTCATATTTTCAGCCATTTGAGCTGTGACTTGGCGATTGCTGGCTACTATCCCTCCAAAAATTGACACCGGATCAGCTTCATAGGCTAATTGATAGGCCGTGGCAATATCATTAGCTGAAGCAACTCCACATGGATTAGCATGTTTTACCGCTACAACAGTCGGTTCATCAAATTCGTTTAATAGTTCCATCGCTGCATTGGTATCATTAATATTATTATATGATAGTTCCTTGCCATTTAACTGAACCGCTTGTACTAAAGAGGGCTCATTGATCTTAAGTTCCTGATACAAAGCTGCCTTTTGATGAGGATTTTCTCCATAACGCAAATCCATAATTTTTTTTAATTGCAATTCATAAATTTCAGGAAATGCTTCTTTTTGTTCTTCGTAGTTAGCTAGATAACGGTAGATAAGGTTATCATAATCAGCTGTATGTTTAAAAGCCTTAACAGCTAGTTGCCTACAGGTTTTTTCACTCAGCATCGCATTAGAATCACGCAACTCTTCGAGAATCATCTTATAATCTTCAGGTTCAACCACAACAGCAATATACTTATGGTTTTTGGCAGCAGCCCTAATCATAGAAGGTCCGCCAATATCAATATTCTCAATCGCTAGATCCTCAGAAACATCAGGTGTAGAAATAACTTTAGCAAAAGGATATAGGTTACAGATAACCAAATCAATGGGTTCTATTTGGTGCTCTTTTAACTGTTTTAAATGTGCTTCTTTACGCTCTGCCAATATCCCGGCAAAGATCTTAGGATGCAGGCTCTTTACCCTGCCATCTAACATCTCTGGAAATTGAGTTACTTCACTAACTTCTAAAACTTTAAGGCCTGCTTTTCTTATCCGCTCTGCTGTCCCACCAGTTGAAATGAGCTCAATGCCTAAATCATGTAAACCTAATGCTAGTTCTTCCAAACCCCTTTTATCGGAAACACTGATCAGTGCTCTTTTAATTTTCATAAAAAACTCTCCTTTGGTTTATTTCATGATCTCAACCTGGCGACCAAAAACCTTTAACTTCCCTAAGGCTAATAGTTCTAGTGCCCGGGGGTAAATCTCGTGTTCTTTTACTAAAATTCGCTCACTTAATGACTCTACGGTATCAAATGTTAAAACCGGCACTGTCTCTTGCAAGATAATCGGCCCGCTATCTAGACCTTCATCGACAAAATGAACCGTACAGCCACTAATTTTTACACCGTAGCTAAGAGCTTGTTTTTGTGCCTCAAGGCCAGGAAATGCAGGTAACAAAGACGGATGAATATTAAGAATTCTGCCTCTAAATCTACTTACAAACTCAGCTCCCAAAAGCCACATAAACCCAGCCAGACAAATCGTATCTACACCTTTTTCAAGCAAAAATTCAGCTAAAGCCTGATCGTATTCAAAACGCGAGCTAAAATCTTTGGGGAGCAGACAATAAGAGGGAATGCCCAAACTGTCTGCTTTGTCTAGACACGGAGCACCGATTTTGTTAGTTACTACAGCTACAATCTTAACTGGTAAGTCCTTTTTCTTGACTGCCTCCACCAGAGAAACCATATTACTGCCTCTTCCCGAAGCCAGTATGGCTAGATTGAGCATTTTACTACCTCCCCATCTCTAAACTAACACCTTTTTCTCCCTCAATTATCTCGCCAATGACAAAGCTTTCAACCTGGTGTTCTTTTAGGATTGCCTGGGCTTTTGGTATTGAATTGGCATCTAAATATACTACCATACCTATTCCCATATTAAAGGTATTAAACATCTCTTCGCTTTCAATTTGACCCACCTTCTGTAGCAGATTAAATACCGGGGGTACTTCCCAACTAGCTGTCTTTACAACAGCCCTTAAATCTTCTTTCAGAGCACGGGGCATATTTTCCGGCAATCCACCACCACTAATGTTAGCTATCCCGTGAAGATCAAGACTATTCCAAAGATCCATTAAAGGTTTCGCATATACTCTAGTTGGCGTCAGCAGTTCTTCTCCCAGCGTTTTACCAAATTCGGGGATGTACTTATCAAGTGGCCAATCTTTGTTATCGACAAAAACTTTACGTACCAGTGAAAATCCACTGCTTTGAAGTCCGGTTGATTTCAACGCTAAAACTACATCACCCGGGACTACTTTAGAGCCATCTATAAGTTTTTCTTTTTCAACCACACCTACAGCAAAACCGGCTAAATCGTATTCATTCTCCGGATAAAAACCGGGCATTTCTGCAGTTTCGCCACCAATTAAAGCACAGCCGGCTTCAATACAACCGTTGGCAACACCTCTAACTACAGCTGCCATTTTTTC
>JAHDNZ010000013.1 GCA_018435125.1 Bacillota bacterium
GGTTATTTGTTTGCCAAAAAAATTAAGGAAAGTTATTATAGTCTTGAGGAGGGATTTGATGTACATTTGGCTTTTGGCTTTTCTTTGGCTGGGTTTAGATCAATTTACCAAGTATCTCTTGCCTAAATTTTTAAATTGGTATGAAAGCGTGGAGCTAATACCTGGTATATTAAGACTAACCTTAGTTAAAAACAAAGGAGCTGCTTTTGGGTTTCTTCCAGGTCGTTTTTGGTTGTTTGTCCCGGTAGCTTTGGCCTTTATCATATTTATTATAGCAAAACGTGAGACGATTAAAGAGATACCGCTTGCTAAATTGGGGGCTCCTCTAGCTTGTGCCGGAGCGTTAGGGAATGTGATAGACAGGGTGCTTTACGGATATGTCATTGACTTTATTGATGTACCATTTTTTAGCATTTTTAACGTAGCCGATATTGGTATTGTTATCGGTATTATACTATTAGCTTTAGGGTTTTATTTTTCGGAGAGGAAACAAAAAGATGGCATTAATAGAGATTGAAGTAGAAGATGTTAGCCAGGAGAGGTTAGATAAATATATAGCCAGTAAGACCAATCTTTCACGCAGTATGGTGCAAAAACTTGCTAAACAAGGCCGTATATTACTTAATAACCAGAAAATTAAAGCCAGCGAGTTAGTTAATCCTGGAGATATAATAAAAATCGATAAGCCAGCTCCAGAGAAGATCAAATTAACACCTGAAACACTTGATTTGGATATAATATACGAAGATAGGTATCTTCTGGTTATTAACAAACCACAAGGCATGGTTGTCCACCCTTCAAAAGGTCATGTATCAGGGACCTTGGTACATGGGCTATTAAATCATTGTCAGGATCTCTCAGGTATAGGTGGACAGATAAGACCGGGAATAGTTCATCGCCTAGATAAGGACACCAGTGGCCTTCTTCTTGTAGCCAAAGACGATCTTACTCACCAAAAGCTTGGTCTGGCTTTAGAAAAACACGAGATTCAAAGGATCTATGTTGCCCTTGTAAAGGGAAGGTGGGATCTTAAAACCGGGACCATTTCGGCTCCAATTGCCAGGCATCCTAAAAAAAGGACCTGCATGGCAGTAGTTCCAAATGGCAGAAAAGCAATAACTCATTTTCAAGTGTTGCATCTTTTTGACAATTGTAGTTTTGTCAGACTTCAGCTTGAAACAGGTAGAACGCATCAGATTAGAGTTCATCTAGCTTATGTCGGGCACCCTGTTTTAGGTGATGCGGTCTATAATAATGATTCTGATGAAACTGATAAGCTTTTGCTCCATGCAGCTAAACTAAAGTTTATTCATCCAATTTCAGGGGAGAATATGTGCTTTGTGGCTAAGCTGCCTCTTATATTTAGAAAAAGATTAAAAGAACTCTATTGACAGGCTGGTTTTGGTCTGCTATATTCTGGTTAGAATCCTTTAAGATGGTCCAGTGAGGCCGCAAGGGCAAAATAGAAATTGGTATCCTTATGCCCAAATGACCGCCTGGAACAGGCGGTTTTTTTTGCAAAGGGAGGTGTTTGATGGTTTGGGGGTAGTGACTAGGAAGCAGATTTTAGATAGCAACGCATTTAACAGAGCTCTTACACGCATTGCACATGAAATATTAGAAAAAAACCGAGAACCTCGCAATCTCTGTTTGGTGGGTATTAAGACTAGAGGCATTCCCATTAGTAAAAGGCTAGCTAACAAGATAATGGAATTTGAAGGCATATCTGTTTTAGTTGGCGAGCTAGATATTAGTCTTTATCGAGACGATCTTACAGAACTGGACAAGCTTCCCCATTTGCAGTCCACGAATATTCAAGGCGATGTAACCGGCAAGGATGTTGTTTTGGTTGACGATGTTATTTTTACCGGCAGAACTGCTAGAGCAGCTATGGATGCACTAATGGATTTGGGCAGGCCGAAAACTATTCAATTAGCTGTAATGGTGGATAGGGGTCATCGCGAACTGCCGATAAGACCTGATTATGTTGGCAAAAATGTTCCGACTTCTAAAGATGAAATAGTGGCGGTAAAGGTCAGCGAAATAGACCAAGACGATGGTGTATTTATCTGTGAGAAAGAATAAAGACCCTTTAATTTAGTCCTGTGAGACTGGAAAGGTTTTCTAAAAAACCTTTCTCAAATGATAAAGGAGGATTACAATGGCTAACAGAACTATCGGAGTTAATGAGCGTTTGCCTCTTGGAAAGAATGTTGCTCTTAGTCTGCAACATGTCTTTGCTATGTTTGGGGCTACGGTACTGGTACCTTACTTAACAGGTTTAGATCCATCAATTGCGCTTCTTTCTTCTGGCATAGGAACACTGGTGTTTGTTCTTTGTACTAAAGGCAAGGTGCCTGCTTATCTTGGCTCATCCTTTGCTTTTATCTCCCCCATAATAGCTATTACAGCTAAATGGGGTGCTCCATACGCATTAGGCGGAGCAGTTGCGGTAGGTTTGTTATATGTTATAGTAGCAGCAATTATTGCCTTAGTCGGAACCGACTGGCTAGGCAAAGTACTACCTCCGGTAGTTATTGGAGCTGTTATTATTGTAATCGGTTTGCACTTAGCTCCAACAGCTGTCGATATGGCTTTTTATAAGAATGTCGAAGTGCCACTTCCTAGTTCTGTAGAAGAAACAGCAGAGTTAATGACATCATCTGTAGTCGGTGTAGATACCGAAAAAGGTGTTGTAGTCTTAAAGCAATATGACATGAAATATGCTTATGTGGCACTGTTTACTCTGGCTGTGACCGTTCTGGTTTGGGTTTTTGCCAAAGGGTTTGTAGCTGTTATACCCATCTTAATAGGTATAATTGCAGGATATCTGTTTGCCTTTACCCAAGGTTTAGTTGATCTTAGTGCTGTCGCTAATGCACCTTGGTTTAAGATACCTAATTTTGCCTTTCCCAAATTTGGTCTTGGCCCAATTATTACCATGTTACCTGTAGCAATGGTAACTATTGCCGAGCACTTAGGCGATGTGCTGGTTACCGGGACAATTGTGGGTAAAAATTTCTATAAAGATCCCGGTTTACAAAGAACACTTCTTGGTGATGGTCTGGCTACTTCAGTTGCAGGTATCTTTGGTGGTCCTCCAAATACAACCTATGGTGAAAACGTGGGAGTGCTTGCAATTACTAAAGTCTTTAGCATCTATGTAATTATAGGAGCTGCCACTATTGCTATTTTGTTGGGCTTTGTAGGTAAATTAGGTGCTTTATTGCAGTCAATTCCTACACCAGTTATGGGTGGAATATCTATGGTTTTGTTTGGGATTATCGCTTCTTCAGGGATTAGAACCTTAGTAGAAAGTGGAATTGATTTTACCCATCAAAGAAACCTGATTATTTCTTCTGTAATTTTAGTGATGGGCATTGGTGGAGCATCATTGCCTTTGTTCTCACAAGCTTCATGGGGACCGATTGTTCTTCAGAAAGTGGCGTTGGCAACAATTGTGGGTATAATTCTCAATCTGATCCTTCCCGAAAAAAATGTGGATGTGAATAATAATAAGAAAAAAACTGTCACAGTCTAAATAAAGTTTAATATATAAACTTAAAAAGAGGAGGAGTAAGCTGCTCCTCTTTTTTTATCGTGGTGCCACGCATGGCGATTAACTAGACGGTGAAAGTCCGTTATGGGGGTATGTAGCAACCAACCATTAGCTCAAGGCAAGGGTGTCCACCGCGAGGTGGAATCTGAAGGAAGCCAGCGGCAAA
>JAHDNZ010000050.1 GCA_018435125.1 Bacillota bacterium
AAGGATTGTACATGTGTTTGACCCTCCAAAAAGTGTAAGAATTTTAGGGCTATTTATGTGTTTCCCTAGCATTATTCTAACATAAAATAGCCTTAAAGTCCAGTGCTATCAACGGTTAGAAGGGGATTTCAGTAGCCCCTATATAGTTAAAAAAAAACTAGCGAGATGTTTATTGTCATGCAGTTTTTTGTCATGAATCTTAGGCGACAGCTCCGGGTTTTATTGACCAATCTTTCAACTATTTATTATTTACTAACCGGCTTAAGCATGGTAACATAACAATAACCGAAATATTCCTGGATATGATTATAATATCTGTTACAAACAAAACGATGATCTAGAGGAGTAGTTTGTTTTATAAAGTCTACAGAGAGCCATCTATTAGCTGCAAGATGGTGACTTTAATCAAACGAAAGACACTAGAGAGTTTCGCCTGAACATTTATTCAGTAGGTGCGGACGGATTTCCCTGCGTTATAGGGGTAAGAGTGATCGCTAAGGCGGTAACTAGGGTGGTACCACGAGAAAATACCTCGTCCCTTTTTGGGGCGGGGTAAATCTTGGTCATCTGGTTTTCCTTGATCTACGTGATAGAAGTGGCTTAATCCAATGTGTGTTAGAAGATAAATTAACCCAAACACCTATTAGTTTAGAATCAGTTGTCATGATTAAGGGCCAAGTTGTTAAAGCACCAAAAGCGCCAAATGGGTATGAAATTAAAGTTCTCCTAATCGAAGCAATCAATCCAGCGTTATCGCCATTACCATTTGAAATTAATAAAAGCCAATTAAATGCTCGATTAGATACACTTTTAGATCATCGTGTACTTTCTTTAAGGCACGCCCAAGCGCATTCTATTTTTAAGATTCAAGCGATATTGGCAACAGCCTTTGCTGAATTCTTAACTAAAAATGGATTTACTCGAATCTTCACACCTAAAATTGTTGGTTCTGGTACTGAAGGAGGCTCAAACCTTTTTGCTATCAATTATTTCGAACATCAAGCTTATCTAGCTCAATCACCACAGTTTTATAAGCAGATGATGGTAGGAGCAGGCTTTGAGCGAGTTTTTGAAATAGCTCCAGTCTATAGAGCAGAAGACCATAATACATCACGTCACTTAAACGAATACATTTCGCTTGATCTTGAAATGGGCTTTATTGAATCAGAGGTTGATCTAATGGTATTGGAGACCGAGTTACTAAGACATATGTTTGAGAAAGTTGCTAACGAATGTGAAATGGAGTTGAATCTTCATAGAGTAGAAATCCCTGTCATATCTGAAATACCAAGAATGACAGTTAGAGAAGCTCAAGGAATACTAAAACGACAATATGGCAAAGAATCCCCTAAAGGCGATCTAGATCCTGAAGGAGAAAGATTAATTTGCCAATATGTAGCTAAAGATAAAAAATCAGCTCTAGTTTTCCTTACTCGTTATCCCAGAGATATTCGTCCTATGTATACAATGCCAGCTCCTGAAGATAGTAGTTTGACAGCATCTTTTGACCTGCTTTTTAACGGTTTAGAGATAACTACTGGTGGGCAAAGGATTCATCATTATTCAAAGTTAGTAGAATCGATTGAGAGTAAAGGGATGGAACCAAAGCATTTTGCTAGTTACCTTGAACTTTTTTATTGTGGGATGCCTCCCCATGGTGGGTTAGCAATAGGTCTAGAGAGACTGACATCGCGTTTATTAGGACTAACCAATGTAAGAGAAGCCAGTGCATTTCCCAGAGACCGCACTAGGTTAACTCCATAAATATAGAAAAAAGGTAAACATCCATAATTTATTATGTTTGCCTTTTTTCTTTTTTTATTAGGGTTGCTTCTGCATTATTTACTTCGCAATGAATTGATTTTTATGCAGATTCATGCCGGTATGTAATATAGCTCATTAAGTCATTTTGGTAAAACTTAACTGCAGATAGTTATTATTACCTAGCGAGCTTTTATAATTATCTGTAAATGATGAGCTGTTTTTTATCTGCTCCTGCTTTGTTAGAGGTAAAATCCAAAATCTTATGGTTATCTGATACCTAAAAATATCAGGAAGGTCTAGTGGTATTTTTAAAACTTACAGGTTTAACCTATCCTGGAGGAAAAGTACAACACATAACTTATGAAAAGCTTAATTAGAGGTGTGACATGGAAAACAATAAGGATTCAGTTACAGATTATATCGAACCGATCTTTCGCTTTTGTCTTAAAAGACTTAAATGTAGAGAAGATGCCGAGGATCTTGCTCAAGAGATCTTAGGCCATATTCTCTATGGCCTCTCAAGATATGAAATCCAAAATTTAGAGGGCTGGATCTGGCAGATAGCCCATAATCGCTATGCCAAATTTATTGATGCTAAAGCCAAAAGCGAATCTTACGAGAACTTAGCTGAGTTTGTAGACTACGACTATCTAGACCGCTTAATAGTCAAGGAAGAGCATCAGAATGTATTCCAAGCGCTGCACTCTTTGTCGGCTATGTATCGCAATATCATGGTGGATTATTATCTTTTGGAGCTTTCTCTAAAAACGATAGCCCAAAGATATAATCTGCCTCTGACTACGGTTAAATGGAGGTTACATGTTGGACGCGAACAAATTAAAGAAAGGATGGATAAAATGCCAAGGATCTATAACAGAATTAACTGGAATACCACAACCTGTAATGGGAGTATGGATGCCAATCGATATCTTTATTCACAGCTAGCTCGGGCCATATGTCTGGCAGCCTATGAAAAACCACTTACCTGTGAGGAAATCAGTTTAATAACAGGCATACCCACACTATATATTGAAGATGAACTGCCACGCTTGATTTATGGGGATGCCCTGATTCAAAAAGGTGATAGCTATCTTACCGACTTTATTATCCTAAAGTTAGCCGATCAAAAAGCATTGTTTGCCATGTTTTCACCCTATATTGCTAAACTAGTTGAAAAGATCGCCCCATTTCTAGCTGACAATAAAGAAACTGTAAAAAATATTGGCTTTTATGGCTGTGATTTCGGTATGGAAAAGCTGGGTTATATTATGGTACCTTTGATTATCCGCCAAGCAGTGAGTCATATCCAAAATGCCCATGAAAAGCTCCAATACGGACCCTTTGTACCCCGCAAAGATGGTGGTTATGGCTGGTTTATCGTTAAGGAAACAGAGGATGAAAAAGAGTCGTTAGAGCCTTTTGCCTCTGGGAATAATTCGTATATGGATCCAAGCGATCCCAAAAGAGGCCAGTTTGTCTACTTATGGCTAGGCAAATACTTCGATAATGAGTTATATCGTCAGGGAATAGGCAATATGTTTAGTCAGGGTTTACTCCAGCAAACAGAAAATGGCATCTTAAATAAGGAGATTATAAGTGATGATGATTTAGCCAGACTGATTAGATTAAATCTGGTAAAAAAAGAAAAAGGCTATAGGTTGGCCATACCAATCTTTACTAAAGAGCAATTTGAAGAGCTTATAAACCTCTTTTCGCCTTTGGTAAACGAACTTGAAGCTTTGCTTACGGATCTTGTGTTTTTGCTCTGGAAGGAGTTTACCGGTTTTGTACCCAAGCATCTTTACGGCCAGATAAATCAATATCTAGCAGGTTATGTTCATACTATCATTGGTTTGGTAGTTTTTAAGATGATTTCAGACGGTTTTTTAAGCACACCTCCCAAAGAGGGCCCTCTTAGTTATAATGTGTTTTATCTAAAAACACCGTTGGGTTATAACATTTAAGTTAAAATAAAACCTAAATTAGACGAAGCGTGGGCCTAATATTTGGAGGCAAAAACCACTTTAGAGGTAGGCTTTTTCTTAAAGAAGGTAAGCGATAACAGTTTTACTTCATAAGTTATAAATAATTGAATGATTTTAGCTTGGACAATTGTCATTAAATCTAAAGAGGGCCTAAATTTAGGCCCTCTTTAGATTTAATGAGTTTATTTTTTACTGTGGCTAACTTTTACTGCTTGTGTACAATACCGCTAACTTCGCTTAAGTTTAGGACAAAAGCAATACCGGTACCTGGTTGCTCGAGTTTACCGGCTTTTCTAATAGCTTCTAAAACCGGTTTGGTTTTGCTTTTTTCGATAACCGTGAGAACAAGTTCCTTTTCTGGCTCAATGATAATGCCAAAGAAGTTCTTTTGTTCGTGAATACCGGTACCTCGGCCATAGATAATAGTTCCGCCTTCGGCTCCGGCTGTTTTGGAGGCTTCTACAATCTCATCGGCCCAGCCTTTATTTACAATGGTCACAATTAAATTATATTCACTGGCGTTCATAGCTTTCAGACACCTCTTTGTGTTTTAACTTTAGGGAAAACAGTACACTTAAAAACTCAACCGAGAGCACAGCAGCTAAAGCTACCGTGCAAACCAGACCAAATCCTGCCAAAGCTGCGGAATGAGCGTTTTCGGCAATGCTTAAGGCCAGAGTCATCATAAAGGTTACAGTTAGTGGCCCTGTAGCCACGGCTCCTGAGTCAAAGGCAATCGCCACAAAGGTTGAACTGGTAAACTTGAGGCCGACAAGAGCCACTAAATAACCCGGGATGATAATCCAAGTTAAAGGTATGCCTTTGCCAAGCAAATACAGAGCTAAAGCTACAAGTACCGAGACTCCGAGAGAAACGGTGGTAATTAAGAGACTGCCTTTTATATGACCGGCGGAAGCTTTTTCTACCTGATCGGCTAAAACCCTGAGTGACGGCTCGGCAATGGTGACAAAAAGACCCAGGAAAAGTCCAACCGGAATAAGCAGAGCTTTTTGTTTCATAAAGCCAAAGGCTATACCTAGTTCTTTGGCCAGAGGTACAAAAGCCAAATAGACACCTTGCAAAAAGAAGGTTAAACCAAAAAGAGTCATTAAGGTGCCGGAAGCTACCTTGCGGATAAAGCTTTTCGGCAGATGTAAAAAGAAAACATCGAAGATTACAAAAAGTGCGATCAGGGGAATTAGGGTTTTAGCTACCTCGATAAAAGTGTTAAGAAACTCAGCAAGAAAAACAGCGACATTCATAAGTTTAATACCCCCCAGATCATCAGGGTTAAGATGGGTCCCAAGGTGGCAAGGCCTACCAGACCAAATCCATCTTCCAGAGAACTTTTCCCACCTAGTACAGAGGCCGTGCCTAGCCCCAGAGCAATTATACAAGGAACAGCCATGGGTCCGGTGGAGATACTACCTGAATCTAAAAAGAAAGGAACCAGATTTTTGGGAGCCAAAAAACTTAAAATAATTACGCCCAGATATCCTATTATCAAAATTAGGCGAATAGGTATAGAAAAAACAATTCTAATTAGGGCTAAGGTTACCAGAAGTCCCATGCCAATTGATACTAATATGGAAAGAAGCTTAGGGGGGACTCCGGAGGCAGAGAGATTTTTAAACTGTTCTACCATAACATGGACACTAGGATCAGCTAGAGTAACCGAAAAAGAAAAGATAAAGGCGGTGGCCATAAGTAAAACTAAAGAGCCGCTTTTAGGGAGATAGGCTCCTATTAATTCACCCATGGGAATCAGAGATATCTTAGTGCCCTGTAAAAAGAGAAAGAGGCCAACTAAAGTAAAGAGAGAGCCAATAACAATGCGAGTGATATTTTCCGGTGAAAATGGTAAAAATATCAGACTTAGAATTAAAACCAGAAAAGTTAGAGGTAAAATTGCCAAGGCTGCTTCTTTAAGGCCTTGTTTAATTACATTCAATATTAAATCCTCCTCTCTTGATGTGAATACTTTTGCGAGTACTTCTTTATTTTAGCATGTAAAAGGTTTTCACACAAAACTAAATAGATCTGCCCCCCAAATTCTTTATCTGAAATATCTCGAAAATAACTAAGTGAGAGCAACTCTTAGTGATAAAATCAATAGGAAAAATAAAAATCCTAGGTCGGTTTACGTATTTTGCAATGTATACATGCTAAAAATAAAAAATTAGTTGACAATGACTGAAAATGTACGTATACTAAAAAACAAAACCTTTTAAAATGCGAATATGGCAAAGGCTAAGAAAGAGAGCAGTACTGCCCAAAGCCTATAAAGAGAGTTGCCGTTTTGGTGCAAGTGCAACGGGTAAAGGCAGGAAACATCGCTCTGGAGCTGCTAAGGTGAAAGACAGCAAGTTTAGCTGTTATTAGCTTTAGCCGGGAGCGCCCGTAACAGCTGCAGAAAGTATAATATAGGGTGGTACCGCGATTTACCTCGCCCCTTTTTAGGGACGGGGTTTTTTTGTAACTTTTTTTGGGAGGTGACCTTATGCCACATACGGGAGCAGAAATTTTAATTAACGGCTTGATAGAACTAAAGGTAGAATATGTCTTTGGTTATCCGGGCGGAGCGGTCTTGCCAATTTATGATGCTTTATTTAACTCAAAGCTAAAACATATTTTAACCCGGCATGAACAAGGCGCAGCTCATGCTGCTGATGGTTATGCCAGAACCACCGGTAAAGTAGGTGTGGTTATAGCTACCTCGGGGCCGGGAGCTACCAATCTGGTGACAGGTTTAGCCAATGCTTATATGGATTCCGTGCCTCTGGTTGCTATTACCGGTCAAGTTCAGGCTGGCCTGATTGGCAAAGATTCCTTTCAGGAAGCTGATGTTATGGGAATAACCATGCCCGTTACCAAGCATAACTATTTAGTTAAAAACACCAATGATATTAGAAGAGTTTTAGAAGAAGCCTTCTATATTGCCAGCACTGGAAGAAAGGGCCCGGTTTTAATCGATATCACTAAAGATGCCTTAATGAATTTAGCGACCGATAATTCTCTCAACATAGAGATTGATCTACCAGGGTATAGGGTTAAAACCGAAGGTCATCCGCGGCAAATACATTTGGCCAGGAAACTTATTAAGGAATCCCAAAGACCGCTTATTTATGCCGGCGGAGGATCCCAGGATGCGGCTTTGGTTTTAAGGCAGTTGGCAGAAAGATACGAGATACCGGTAACAACTACTCTTATGGGCTTGGGTGTAATGCCTTCTAAACACCCCTTAAACCTCAGCATGCTCGGTATGCATGGCACACCCTGGGCCAATAATGCGGTGCAAAATTGCGATCTTTTAATAGCCATTGGGGCTAGGTTTGATGACCGTGTAACCGGAGATGTTAATAAATTTGCACCAAAGGCCAAGATCATGCATATTGACATCGATGCGGCCGAGATCGGGAAAAACGTGCCGGTAGATCTACCTATTGTAGGTGATGCTAAAGCTATTTTGAGTGAACTTCTGGATAGCGATAACTTAACTCATAAAGCCTGGTTAGAAGAGATTTATAACTTCCAATATCATGATCGAAAAACTAATATTCCCCTCCAAGAGATCTGTAAAAACTGCAGTTATGAGGGCCGAAAAAATGCGATTCTCCCTTGCCAAAAAGAAAGCACGCTTAGCCCTCAAAAAGTATTGGAGCATGTCGGAGGTGTTTTGGAAGATGAGTTGATAGTTGTAACCGATGTGGGACAGAATCAAATGTGGGCAGCTCAATACTTAAATGTAAATAAACCGCACAGCTTTATTACCTCCGGGGGCCTAGGTACCATGGGATATGGATTGCCGGCAGCCATCGGGGCTCAGATAGGAAGAAGACAAGAAAGAGTAGTTTTAGTTACAGGCGACGGATCTTTACAGATGAATATCCAGGAGATGGCAACCTTGGCCGGTTATAATCTGCCGGTAAAGATAATCCTGCTTAACAATGGGGTTTTAGGCATGGTTAGGCAGTGGCAGACAATCTTTTACGAGGGACGTTATTCCCAGACCTGTATTGGTTCTATTCCCGACTTTTGTCTGTTGGCCAAGGCCTATGCCATACCATCTTTGCGGGTAGCTACCGAAAATGATCTGGAGCCGATGACCCAAGCGCTTTTAGCTGATGGACCTTATTTGATTGAAGTGGCCATCGACCCTGACGAATCTGTTTGGCCAATGGTAGCCCCGGGAGCTTCACTGTGTGAGATGTTTTATGCCCAAAGGGCGATAACTCCAGCTTGGAAGAGGTGATAGTATGGATCAAGTTACCCTAGCGGTTTTAGTGCGCAACGAACCGGGTGTGCTTTCAAGGGTTTCCGGCCTCTTTACCCGTCGCGGTTATAACATTCATAGTCTCGCCGTAGGACCTACCGAGGATGAAAAAGTCTCCCGCATTACCATTGTGGTTAAAGAAGAAGAAAAACGTCTCGAACAGGTAATCAAGCAACTCCACAAACTGGTGGATGTACTAAAGATAACTGATTTAACCAATGCAGAGCGGGTAGAAAGAGAGATGGCTCTTATTAAGGTTCACGGCGAAAAACGTTCGGAGATTTTACAGATAGTGGATATCTTCAGAGCCAAAATCGTGGATGTCAGTCCCAAAGAGGTTATGGTAGAGGTAACAGGTGATACCGATAAGGTAGATGCTTTGATTTATATGCTTGACAGTTACGGAATCACGGAAATTGTTCGGACCGGAAAAATTGCTCTGGCGCGAAGTGTGAAAAATTAAGGAGGGTTTTGAAATGGCAAAGCTTTACTATGACAAAGATGCTGATTTAGGGTTACTAAACGGTAAGAAAGTGGCGGTTATCGGTTATGGCTCTCAGGGTCATGCCCAAGCTCAGAACTTGCGTGATAGCGGAGTGGAGGTCATAGTGGCTCAAAGACCAAATTCAGTCAACTATGATTTAGCTCTCTCCCATGGTTTCAAACCGGTGAGTGTGAAAGAAGCAGCCGAAGCTGCCGATGTAATTCAGATTTTGTTGCCCGATGAAAAACAACCAGCCGTCTATAAAGAAGATATTGCCCCCTTCCTCAAGAAAGGTAAGGCTCTCGCCTTTTCCCATGGCTTTAACATCCACTTCAATCAGATCAAACCACCTAAGGAAGTAGATGTTTTTATGGTAGCGCCCAAAGGACCGGGACATTTAGTCAGACGCCAGTTTGAAGAAAAAAGAGGTGTGCCGGCTCTGGTTGCGGTCTATCAAAACCCATCCAAAGAGGCTTTCGATTTAGCCCTGGCCTATGCCAAAGGTATTGGGGCCACCAGAGCGGGTGTCTTGGAGACCACTTTTAAAGAGGAGACAGAGACCGATCTTTTCGGCGAGCAGGCAGTGCTATGCGGAGGCATGACAGCTTTAGTAAAAGCCGGTTTTGAGACTTTGGTAAAAGCCGGTTATCAGCCAGAAGTAGCTTATTTTGAATGCTTGCATGAAATGAAGTTAATTGTGGATTTGATGTATGAAGGCGGCATGAGCAATATGCGCTACTCTATAAGTGATACAGCTGAATACGGAGATCTTACGGTAGGACCTAAAATCATCGGTCCGGAAGCAAAAGCTGCTATGTCAGAAACCTTAAAAAGAATTCAAGAAGGCGATTTTGCCAGAGAGTGGATTTTGGAAAATCAAGCAGGCAGACCCAAATTCGAAGCTCTAAGATGCCAAAACCGTGAACATCAGATTGAAAAAGTTGGTGAAAACCTCCGCCAGATGATGGCCTGGATTAAAAAATAGACCTTGGGAGGAATGTCTCTTGCAAGAAAAGGTCGAAATTTTGGATACGACTTTAAGAGATGGCGAACAATCCCCCGGCATTAACTTAAATGCCAAAGAAAAAGTAGAGATTGCTAAAGCCCTAGAGAGGTTAGGGGTAGATACCATCGAAGCCGGCTTTCCCATCTCCTCTCCCAGCAACTTCCAGGCGGTTATGGCTGTGGCTGAAGAAGTCAGCTGCTATGTGGCTGCCCTAGCCAGAGCTGTACCCAAAGATATAGAAGCCGCCGCCAAAGCGCTTAAGCCGGCCAAAAAACCGGTAATCCATACCTTTATCGCTTCCTCGCCGATTCATATGCAGTATAAGCTGAGACTACAGCCTGATGAAGTTTTGAAAAAAGCAGTTGAAGCGGTTAAAATGGCTAAGGAATTCGGGGTTAGAGTAGAGTTTTCCGCTGAAGATGCTACCCGCAGCGACTGGTGTTTTTTAAAAGATCTCACCGAGGCTGTCATTGATGCCGGGGCGGATGTTATCAATATTCCGGATACAGTTGGCTATACCATGCCCTGGGAATATGAAAAACTGCTTAGCTACCTATTAACAGAGGTCAAAGATATAGAGAATGTTATTCTTTCCGTTCACTGTCATAACGATTTAGGTCTGGCGGTAGCCAACACCCTAACCGCTATTAAAGCCGGTGCCAGGCAGGTGGAGTGTACCATAAACGGCATCGGGGAGAGAGCGGGTAATGCCTCCTTAGAGGAAATAGTTATGGCTCTTAAGGTCAGAGGCGATCAATTTAAGAAGGAAAGTCAGATCTTATCCGAGCGACTCTATCAGACCTCAAGACTGGTTTCAACTCTGACCGGTTACCCGGTGCCAAGAAACAAAGCCATCGTAGGTGAGAATGCTTTTGCCCACGAATCCGGTATCCATCAAGACGGGGTATTAAAGGAAAAAAGCACTTATGAGATTATCAAGCCCGAGTCGGTAGGCTTTCCCCAAACCAAACTGGTTTTAGGTAAACATTCAGGTCGGCATGCCTTTAAAGAAAGACTCCAGGAACTAGGTTACTCTTTAAACGAGGAAGAGATCGAAACCGCCTTTGCACGCTTTATCGAACTGGCCGATCGCAAAAAAACAGTTCATGATAAGGATCTCGAAGCCCTGCTTTCGATACAGGCTACCCGAGTTTTGGCTAAATTCGAACTTCTTGAACTACAGGTTTTATCAGGCAATGATGCTATGGCTTTAGTCAAGCTAAAAAAACTAAATGGCTCAAGCGAAAGTACAGAAATTATCAAAGAGGCCGCCGCCGGCGATGGTGCCGTAGATGCTGTTTATAAAGCCCTAGAAAGAGCAGCAGGCTTGGAGGTAACACTTCTTCGATATCAGCTAGAATCAACCACTGCCGGCACCGATTCTTTTGGTGAGGTAATGGTAAGTATTGGGTATAATGATAAAACCTACCTTGGCAGAGGCTTACACAATGATGTAATAAGAGCCAGTGCCGAAGCTTATCTGCAGGCTCTAAACCGCATTTTTGCCGAAGGGAGTGAAGAAGATGGGGCAGACTTTAGCTGAAAAAATACTGGCAGGTCACAGTAGCAAATCTACGGTTAGACCCAATGATTTTGTGATGGCTAAAGTTGATCTGGTCTTAGGCAATGATATTACAGCTCCGGTTGCGATTAACGAATTTTTGCGCCTCGAGGCTAAAAAAGTTTTTAATAAAGAAAAAATTGCTTTGGTTTGCGATCATTTTACTCCCAATAAAGATATCCAAGCTGCCGAGCAGGTCAAATATGTGCGTGAGTTTGCCCGCAAACACGAAATCACTCATTTTTATGACGTGGGTTTAATGGGTATCGAGCACTGTTTAATCCCGGAGCTGGGTTTGGCCAAACCCGGAGATTTAATTATCGGAGCCGACTCGCATACCTGTACCTATGGTGCGCTAGGTGCTTTTGCCACCGGGGTAGGTTCTACCGATATGGCCTCGGCCATGGCTCTGGGCAAGGCCTGGTTTAGAGTACCGCTTACCCAAAGATTTAATTATACCGGAAAACTAAAGCTCTTTGTGTCAGGCAAGGATCTCATCCTTTTTACCCTCGGGGTAATCGGCGTTGACGGAGCCAGATATCAGGCCATGGAATTTGGAGGAAAGACCATAGACGATCTTTCGGTTGAAGCCAGACTGACTATGGCCAATATGGCTATAGAAGCCGGAGCAAAGGCCGGTCTTTTTGCCGCTGATAAAAAAACAGTTGCGTTTCTAAAATCAGCCGGCCAAAATGTCGCTGAGATTAAACCCGATCCAGATGCTTCCTATTATAAGGTCTATGACTTTGATGTCTCTGAGCTTGAACCGCAAGTGGCTTTTCCGCATTTGCCGGAAAATTCCAAAAACGTAGGTGAGGCTAAGGGGATTAAAATTGATCAGGTGGTTATCGGTTCTTGTACCAATGGGAGGATTGAGGATTTAAGAGAAGCCGCTTTTATCTTAAGAGGCCGAAAAGTCAATAAAAATGTGCGTTTAATTGTGATTCCGGGGACGCAAAAGATCTACCTGCAAGCTATGGCCGAGGGCCTTTTGCAAACTTTTGTGGAAGCCGGGGCCGCGGTTAGCACACCTACCTGTGGTCCATGTCTCGGTGGGCATATGGGTATTTTGGCCAGTGGCGAGGTGGCTCTTTCCACGACTAACCGCAACTTTGTCGGCCGGATGGGTCATCCGCGAAGTGAGGTTTATCTCTCGGGACCATATGTGGCAGCAGCATCAGCTGTAGCCGGAGAGATAATCCATCCCAAGGAGGTGCTCTAGAAAATGACAATAACAGGTCGTGTTTTTCTCTTTGGCCATGATATTGATACCGATGCCATTATTCCGGCTCGCTATCTAAACAGCTTTGAATTAGAACACCTTAAAAAACACTGTATGGAAGATGCAGATCCTAGTTTTGCAGCTAAGGTAAAGCCAGGAGATATTATGGTAGCCGGCAAGAATTTTGGCTGCGGTTCATCAAGAGAGCATGCTCCTTTGGCCATAAAAGCAGCCGGAATCAGTTGTGTCATTGCTGAGTCTTTTGCCCGCATCTTTTACCGCAATGCTATTAATATCGGTCTGCCTATATTGGAAGTTTCTTTAGAAGGATTGGTAAAAGATGGAGATCTAATCTCAGTTAATCTTGAAAATGGCACCGTTTTTGTAAAAGATAAAGAGCTAAAAGCTCAGGCCTTTCCTGAAGAACTCATGGCTATTATTAGAGCGGGCGGTTTGATTAACTATGTAAAAAAAGAGCTGAAGGCAGGTGAAACTTATGCTAAATAAACCTAAAAAGATTGCTCTTATACCAGGTGATGGGATAGGTAAAGAGGTGATACCCATTGCCTTTGAGGTAGTTAAAAAAGCTACGACTCTTGAGCTAAAGGCACAAAACTTTGCTCTGGGGAGCGAACGTTATCTGCAAACGGGAGAGCTTTTCCCGGAGGCAGAGAAAAAAGCTTTACAGGATTTTGACGCTGTATTTTTAGGAGCCTTAGGCGATCCCAGGGTAAAACCCGGTATTTTGGAAAGAGGGATTCTTTTAACCCTGCGTTTTGAATTCGATCAGTATGCCAATTTAAGACCTCTAAAGCTTTACCGTAAAGACCTTACTCCTCTAAAGAATGCTGCTGATATTGATGTGATGTTTTTTAGAGAAAACACCGAAGATCTATATATAGGGGCCGGAGGAGTATTAAAAAAGGGTACAGCCGATGAGGTGGCGTTGCAGGAGCTAGTGCAGACCAGAAAAGGCGTGGAAAGAATAATAAGGTATGCCTTTGAGTGGGCCAAAAGCAAAGGTCGCCAGAAAGTCACCTTAATTGATAAGTGCAATGTGCTTACCTATGCTCATGATCTGTGGCAAAGGGTCTTTTGGGAAGTAGCGAGTGAATATTCTTCCTTGGAAAAAGATCATTTGCTGGTAGATGCAGCAGCCATGAAAATGGTTCTAGCTCCGGAGAGTTTGGATGTAGTGGTTACTACCAACATGTTTGGCGATATCCTCACCGACCTCGGGGCTGCAATCTGTGGAGGCCTGGGTCTGGCGGCATCTGGTAATATCAATCCTGAAGGTCTTTCCATGTTTGAACCGGTCCATGGTTCAGCTCCCGATATTGCCGGCAAAAACATAGCTAATCCTCTGGCCACAGTTTTGGCTGGAGCGATGATGCTGGAGCATTTAGGTGATAACCGGGGAGCTTGTAAAATAGAAGAGGCCGTGGTTTGGGTTTTAGAACACAAAAAGGTCACCCCTGAGCTGGGAGGAATGCTTTCATCAACCGAGGTTGGCGAAGCGCTTTTAGCTTATTTGGAGGGAAAAGTGTGAGAATTACCATCTATGATACAACCCTGCGTGATGGTACTCAAAGAGAAGGTTTGTCGCTTTTGGCTGAAGATAAACTAAAATTAGCCAAAAAACTGGATAGTTTTGGGGTGGATTATATTGAAGGTGGCTGGCCTGGCTCTAACCCCAAAGACAAGGAGTTTTTCGAACTGTGTAAGGACTGGCAGCCGCAAAACGCCATCCTTACGGCCTTTGGCAGTACGCGGAAAAAGGATATTCTGCCAGAAAACGATCTTAACTTAAGATCAATATTAAATGCCGGTGTAAAAGCTGCTACTATCTTTGGAAAGACCTGGCTTTTTCATGTGAAGGAAGCCTTAAATACCACTGCTGCTGAGAACCTTAAAATGATCCGTGATTCCGTTGGCTTTTTAGTGAGTGAGGGTTTTAAGGTACACTTCGATGCTGAGCATTTCTTTGATGGTTACAAAGCCGATCCCGAGTATGCCCTGCAGTGTTTAGAAGAGGCGAGTAGAGCCGGTGCCAAAAGCCTGGTGCTTTGTGATACAAACGGAGGGACTTTGCCGGAGACAGTTTATGCAGTTACTAAAATAGTGGCAGAGCGTTTCCCTCAGACTATGATTGGCATTCATGCTCATAATGATTCTGATTTAGCGGTAGCTAACTCACTGATTGCCATTGATGCCGGAGCCACCATGGTCCAGGGAACAATAAATGGCTTTGGCGAGCGTTGCGGCAATGCCAATCTGTGTTCGGTTATTCCCAATCTCAAACTAAAGAAGGGTTTGGATTTATTGCAAGAGCATTCGCTTAAAACGATTACCGAACTGAGCCACTACTTTTATGAAATAACCAATCTAATCCCAGATGATTACCAGCCCTTTACTGGCAAAGCGGCTTTTGCTCACAAAGGCGGAGTACATGTTTCGGCCTTAAGAAAAAATCCCGAAACCTATGAGCATATCCGTCCCGAGATTGTGGGTAACAAAAGACGGGTTTTGGTTTCTGAGTTAAGTGGGCTGGCTAACCTTAGTTACAAAGCCGAAGAGTATGGTTTAATGGGTGAGAACGATAATTTTTCTCCTCTACTTGATACGGTAAAAAGTTTAGAGTACAAAGGCTACTCTTTTGAAGGCGCAGAGGCTTCTTTTGAACTATTACTCAAAAGATCACTAGGCCTTATTCCGGAGTTCTTTGAACTCAAAGGGCTAAGAATGATTATTGAAAAGAATGGTTCGGGTAATGTAGCTGCAGAAGCTACCATCAAGATTCAAGTAGGAGATAAACTACTCCATACAGTAAGCGAAGGTGATGGCCCCGTAAACGCCCTGGATAAAGCCTTGCGTTTGGCGCTTAGAGGTGTCTACCCGGAGGTAGACAACATTAGCCTCATCGATTACAAAGTCCGAGTACTAGATCCTAGAAGTGCTACGGCAGCTACGGTAAGAGTTCTAATCGAAAGCTCCGGCTTTGGCAAGTCCTGGGGTACGGTAGGGGTATCTCCTAATATTATTGAAGCTAGTTGGAGAGCTTTATCGGATAGTATTATCTATGGACTATATAAAGCACGAGAATTATAAAAGCAGCTACCTTATGGTGGCTGCTTTTTATTAAGTAACAGAGTAAGATATGAAATTACCTTTAGTAATTTGATAAGAAATGCTTCTTTATATTAAAGGCACAAAAAAAGAAAGACTCAAGATGGAATTTCACCGGTAGGCTTTCGTAGCGCAATTTACTATATTCTTCAAAGGAGCCATCTTGAGTCTTTTTTAAAATAGCATAAGCCAGAAAAAAGATCAAATTAAGTATTGACTTTCATATATTAAATAGATTAAGATGTAGACGAAGTGAAAAATGATTGACTTTGAGTATATATATTTACTATATCTCAGGAGGTGACTATTATTGATTGTTAACCTAAATCTTATATTCTCATATGTGAATAATAATAACCGCACAAATTGGCAGGGTAAACTCGACAAACAAGGAATTAAATAAGTAAAAAACAAAAAATACTATTAAAGTGACAGACTGTTGTCACGAGTCTTTGTTATACTGTTATGGAAGATTAAAGATTGGAGGTGGGGAAGTTGGAAATTAAAGAATTTTTTAAAAAGGCTACTGGCTATGAACCATATCCTTACCAAGAGAAATTAGCAGTTGAAGAACTACCAGAGTTTTTATGTGTGCCAACCGGTGCCGGTAAAACAGCTGCTGTTATTGTGAGTTGGCTGTATAGACGACATATTAAAAAAGAGGATTTACCCCGTAGATTGATCTACTGCTTACCAATGAGAACCTTAGTTGAGCAAACACATGAAGTCGCTAAAGAGATTTTAGAAAACCTGAATTACCCAGAAATCCCAGTCTATATTTTAATGGGCGGAGAAGACGAAGCTGAGTGGTATTTGGATCCAACCGCAGAACAAATAATCATTGGCACACAAGATATGCTTATTTCACGGGTTCTAAATCGAGGTTATGCGCTAAGTAGGTTTAAATGGCCTATTCATTTTGGACTCTTGAACAACGACTGTTTTTGGGTTTTTGACGAAGTACAGTTAATGGGCAATACAGTTGCCACCTCAGCCCAACTAGAAGCATTTCGCAAAGAGTTCGGTACCTTAAAAAAATGCCAAAGTCTTTGGCTATCAGCAACTTTAGAAAAAGAGTGGTTCTCAACGGTTGATTTCAAACGTTATTTGCCTAGCTGCAAACTGATGGAATTAAGTTTTGCAGATAAAAATTTTCCGGTATTATCAAAAAGACTAGGCGCTAATAAAATTCTATATAAACTAGATGAAGATAAACCCAAAGTTATAGCCGAGCATATTTTAAAAGAACACCAAGCTGGAAGTATAACCTTGGTAATTTGTAACCAGGTAAAAAGAGCAGTTAATTTATTCCAAGAGATAAAAAAAGAGCTCAAAAGAATATCCTCCCCGGAAGTAAAAGTGATACTGATTCATTCGCATTTTAGATCGGCAGAGCGAAAACAAAAGCTGGAAAGCTTAAAAAATGAAAAAGACGCTATTGTTATTTCAACTCAGGTAGTTGAAGCGGGTATAGATATCTCCGCGAAACTGCTTTATACAGAATTGGCACCCTATCCTAGCTTGATACAACGTTTTGGTAGATTGAATCGTAAAGGAGAATTTGAGGATGCTAAGGTCTACTGGCTTGATTTAGATGGAAAGAGTTATTTACCTTATCAAGCTGAAGAGATGGAAATCGCAAGAAAGATACTCGAAAAGTTGGAAGGGAAATCGGTAGCGCCAAGGGATCTGTCAAAAGAAAAACTCAATGTTTCGTACAACTTTGTATTGCGAAAAAGCGAACTACTTGAACTATTCGACACTTCTCCCGATCTTTTAGGCACAGATCTTGATGTTTCAAGGTTTATTCGTGACACAGATGAACTTAATGCCTATGTTTTTTGGCGAGAATTCGAAGGTATTCCCCCAAAAGATATTTCTGCGCCGGCACGCAATGAACTTTGTCCGGCTCCTTTAAGCGAATTAAACCAATTTCTCAATGAAAAGAAAGTGTTTGTTTGGGATTCGGTAGAAGGGAAATGGGTTATTTTCAATCTAAGGAAATTGCATCCAGGACTTGTAATTCTTGTTAACAATAAAGATGGCGGTTACGAAGAAGAGATTGGCTTTAATGCGAAATCAGATAAACCAGTCAAGGTGTTAGAATCAAACAAAACTAAATCGGAAGGTATGCAAGATGACTTTTACAGCCAAACAGGTTGGTGGGAGAGCTTAAACAGTCATGCTCTAAAAACTGAATCAGAAATGAAAGAAATATCTACTAACCTAAACTTAGACCAAAAACTGACAAGCACGTTGATGCTAGCGGCTAGGCTTCATGATTTAGGGAAAGCTCATCAAATTTTCCAAGAAACAATGGCAAAGGTGGCAGATAAAATCGGGGATGATTTTAACGCTGACGAGATCTGGGCTAAATCACCTAATGCTAATGTTAGACATGCGAAAAAGTATTTTCGTCATGAACTGGTTTCAGCTTTGATGTTGTGGCAGAATAAAACGCTTTTTAATAACGTAGATAAGGAAATGTTCTCGCTAATAGTCTATCTTGTTGCTAGCCACCATGGAAAAATAAGAGTATCAATCAAGAGCCTACCAACAGAGATGAAAACAGATGCACTCAATGGTAAAAGAGTAGCTTTGGGAGTTGAAGAGGGTATTGTTGTAAAAGAGTTAACTATAGCCGGAATAACAATACCAGAAACCCAGTTAAATCTTGAACCTATGGAAATAGGGACTTCTTCTGGAAATAACTGGATCGATCTTTCTCTTGAGCTGCTGGATAAAGAAGGGCCTTTTGTACTTGCCTATCTCGAAGCTTTGCTTCGAAACGCTGATATTAAAGCAAGCAGAAAGGAGGGATAAGATTGTCTATTCATGAGTTGGTTTTTAATGGCTGCAACGCAGAGTTTTTCATTCAATACCTTAAAGCTCATGGGATTTTTAGAATATTAGCGACACAAAAAGAAAAGACAATTAAAGGATTTTGGGGAAATGGGTTATTTGTAGTAAAAACAGCTTTAGAAAAAGATGAAATCGTGGATTTTTTCATAAACGAATATGAGCCATCTCCTCTGATAGCTCCTTGGAATGGTGGTAGTGGCTTTTATGGCAAGGCTGCAGAAGGCTACCTTAAGGCAATTGAAGATTCAACTGTTCCTAGACTGGAAAAATACCGCCTTACAATCAAAGAATGTCGAGATCTTCTGGAAGAATTGGGGATTTCCAGCAAGCCGGATGATACAAAGTTAAAAGAAGATCTTAGGCTAAGAATCCGTCAAACCCTTAATGATGATGCTTTAAGTGTTATGGATGCATTGTTTATGTTGCAAACAAACCCAAGTAAATCAGGTGAAATAGAAACCAGATATTCTTCTCTACTTGGCTCTGGTGGTAACGATGGCAACTTAGAATTCACCAATACTTTCATGTTCTATTTAGGAAAAGTTATTGATTTTGGCTTTGAACCTGATAAAAATACAGCCAAAGAACTGTCTTTGTCCAAAGCTAGGCTTAAAGCTGCTATATTTGGTGAGAATCAAGCTCCGGCTTTTGTGGGTAGTGTGGGTCAGTTTTTTCCCGGTGGAGCAGGCGGAGTCAATCTTAGTGTGGGATATTCCGGAGAAAGTTTAGTAAACCCTTGGGACTATATTCTGGCCTTAGAAGGAGTTTTAGTCTTTAAAGGTGCAGTGGTTAGACAACTCGATGTAGATACCGGTGCTAAAGCCGCTTTCCCATTTTCTGTAGCTGGAACAGCTGCCGGTTGGGGATCAATTAGTAAAAATGACGAAGGAGCTAATAGTCGGGCGGAAATATGGCTGCCAATTTGGGACAAGCCGGCTACTCTTCAATCGATTAGCTATCTTTTTACCGAAGGACGGGTAAAAGTTGGCAAGAAAAAAGCTTATAATGGTTTGGATTTTGCAAGAGCAATTGCAGGGTTAGGAGTAGATCGCGGTATTACAAGTTTTCAAAGACTAGCATTAGTTTCAGGTGATAGGTTTGGTAAAATGTTTTTTGCCGTCAATATGGGCTCATATCCGGTAAGATATCGCAAAAACATCCGCCTTTTAGATAAGATAGACGATTGGTTGTATAAATGGAGAACTTTTGCTGGGCAGAAAGGAACACCGGCTAGATATCGTGATATTTTAGCTAATATGGAAGATGATATATTTCGGTATACGCAATATGGCAGAGCAGAGGACCTAACAGCAATATTAATAACTCTAGGAGCAGCAGAAGAAAGCTTACGGTATCTAATTGATAAAGAGACGCCTTGTCAACCGCTTTTATTAGAACCTAACTGGGTGAGTGTCGCAGATGATGGAACAGTCGAATATCGCTTAGCTACAGCTTTAGCCTCTTTAGAGAGAGCTTGTACCAGTCAGGGTTCTGCAGCTGTCGGTACTATGCGGGAATTTTTCGAACCAGTTGAGATTTCTCAAAAAGGTGGTTATGTTTGGTCAAATCAAATCAAACTTCAAGGATCTTCATTTGAAGAACGTTTATTGTATGTATTAGAGCGAAGATTAATTGCTTCGGAACGTAATAATCTTCCTAACTGGCCCTTGAAAGGTAAGTATCAAGCCGGATTAGGCGACTTAGAGATGTTTCTAAACGGTGCGGTTAATATGGAAAAGATGGAGAAGCTTTTCAAAGGATTATTACTAATCAAGTGGGACGAATATGTTCCAGAAAAAGAGAAAACCTCCAAGTGCGAAATAATAGATCCTGTTTATGCAGCCTTAAAATTAGTTTTTTGGCCAGAGAATTTAGAAATTGGAGATAAACAATTTAAGATTGGCCGAGAATATTCGCTTGTATCCTATTTACGTTCCGGGGATCTGCAAAGAGCATATGAAAAATCATTAAGGAGATTAAGAGCGTCAAACTTAGAACCTAAATTAGATCCAAGGGATCCCATAGTTTATCCGCGAGATAATCAAAGAAGTATCCGTTTAGGTGCTGCGCTGCTTATTCCGTTATCAAATAAAGACTTACCTAAATTAATTGACTGTGTATTAAAAACAAGTAAATTGGAGGTTTAGTAAATGAATTATTCTGAATTAGCAAATGCAAGTAGGATTCTATTTGAAACAGAGTTAAAACCTGTACAGGGGCAGAGAATTCAACCGACCGGGTTTCCAAACTTAGGTGCAGCAACTTATAGGTTGCCAGAAAGTGGAAGAAACATGCTTTTGGTTGAATCAAACCAATCTATGGCTAATAGGTTGGAAGATGTGATGTGGGATTATAATAATAATCGAATTATACAAGAATTAAAGGGGCTTCCTTATATTGAGGTATTTAATGAAACCACAGAAGCAATTGCAACTAGTTCCCTCTTAGAAGCACATCGTTTGGCATCACCATATATTCTTGATGGAGAAGATAAATCTGTTTATGAAGTCTTTGAAAAAGCCAGCCTCGATATTAACGTGAATGAAATGCCAATAAATATGCAAGCGTTAGCGGAGTTAGTTTTTAAGTACGATCCTAATTCCTTAATCCATGGAGTATTTTTTGCCAGTAAAGCGCTAGCCGGAGGAAGGTTTAGATTACAAAGATTATTATCATCATTTATTGAAGCTGAAGATGTAGAAACTGTCGAAAGTGGTGGAGTGAAAAACGATATTTTAAATCCTAAAGGTTCTGCAGCAGAAAAGTTTGGTAATGTTCCTTTCCATAGAACAGAATATGTAGCTAAAAAAATAACAGCCTATTTTAACTTAGACTTAGCTTGTTTAAGTTCATATGGATTAGATGAAAGTGCCAATAGACTGCTAATTAATTTATCGTTATGGAAAGTAAGGAGATTTTTAACAACTGGTTTGAGGCTTAGAACAGCATGCGATTTAGAAGCTCAAGAGTTAAAAGTGTCTACACCAGCAACCTTAGCTATACCTTCTGAGGAAGAGCTGCTTGCTGAAGTGGTGTTAAACATCGAAGAGTGTACTAAGAAAAACTTGTTTGTTAATCCACCTGTTACCCATATATCTTGGAGGGTAAAAGAAAAAAAGAAGGGGGAGTAAAAAATGGTAACTATTGAGATTACATTTCTTACAGGTAGGTACCATGCTACTCCTTGGATGCGACATGTTAATGAAGGCGCAGCAGAGTGGCCACCTTCTCCATGGAGGTTTTTTAGAACATTAACAGCATTATGGCTAAGATATGGTAATAAAGAAGAGAGGGCTATATTTATAAGTCTTTTAGATAAATTAGCAGAAGATGGTACGGATTTTAAGCTTCCTCAAGCTAATCAATCGTTTACACAACATTATATGCCTCAAGGCAAAGAAAACACAAAGCTGGTCTTTGACAACTTTATAACTATGGAAAAAGGTGCTAAATGTTATCTAATTTGGAAACAAGTAGAACTATCTTTTGAAGAGAGCGCTTTATTGAGAGATTTGTTATCCAAGTTAAATTATTTTGGGAGGGCTGAGGGCTGGATAGAAGCAAAGTTAATTAATTATCTAGTTGAGCCAAATGTAATTAGATCCAAAGTTAAATTCATAGATAACGCTGAGTATAAGAGAGTGCTGATTCCTAAAAGAACTGACGATTTATATGAAAACCTTCTTAGTGAGACGTCTGAATTAAGGAAAAAAGGTTATTTAGAACCCCTTGGTTCAACGTGGGAAACGTACAGTCTACCGCAAGATCTTTATAGAGTTAACCCACGCCAATATAGTGTTAAAACCAGTATAAATTACGATGTGGTAAGATATGCTCTAGTTCAAAAGCCTAAACCTAGTGTAACAGAAACACTTCTAATTGCTGATTTAGCTAGAAAAGCAGCACTGTCTCAGTATGGCAGATTAACAGGGGGAGAAAAATCAAAAACATTATCAGGAAAAGAATCAGATGGAGTGGTCTTAAAAGGCCATGTCCATGCCTATTATTTGCCAACAGACGAAGATCGCGATGGGTTTATAGATCATCTAACAGTCTATGCGCCTAAGGGATTTACCAGGCAAGAGTTAATAGCCTTAAGTAGAATAGAGGTTTTAAAAACACCTTATGCTAACTGGGAATTTGCACTAACACTTATAGGCTGTTGGAATCACGAGGAACTGTCTCAGCATATACCAATATTTAAAAAAAGCAATGTTTGGATTTCTGCAACACCATTTCTATTGGGAAGATATCCTAAGTTTAAACGCAATGGACAACCTAGATTGGACCAAAATAAAAGACAGATAGACGGAGCATATGATCAATTATTAAAAGAGTTACGATTAAGACAAGATGTTTGTAATTTAGCAGAGGTGATCGATATATCAGAACCCAAATATATAAGTACCAGACCTGCGAAGCACAAATATCGTTTTATTCGTATTGGCAAATCTCAAGTTGGGCCAGGTGTTTTGTACAATTTTAAAATAGAATTTGCTCAAGCTATATCGGGACCTCTATCAGTCGGAGCTAATTGCCATTTCGGATTAGGAAGTTTTGTGCCAGATGGTGATCTGTAATGGAGATGACAGCGAGTGAACAACTTTTAGTTCCAGCCAGAATGCTAAATCAATATGCATACTGCAAACGTCTTGGCTATCTAGAGTGGGTTCAATCAGAATTTGTAACAAATGCGGAAGTAATAGAAGGGCATTTGGTTCATAAAGTAGTGGATCGCGATTCAGGAGCCTGGGACGTGGAATCAGATATAAAGCAAAAGATAACTTCGGTTAAGCTATCAGGCCCACAACAGGGCCTGATAGCAGTCATTGATATGATAGAGAAAGACAAAAATGAGGTTGTGATTATCGAATACAAAAGGGGTTCTGTACCGGATATTCCAGAGAGATCATGGGAACCGGATAGAATACAAGTGGCAGCTCAAGCATTAGTATTAAGAGAAAATGGTTTTTCTTGCCAGGAAGGAATACTTTATTATGCAGCTTCAAAAGCTCGAATTAAGATTGATATAAATGAGGAGTTAGTAAATAAAACATTATGTACTAAGCAAGAATTCTTAGCTACAGTTACACAAGGTGTAATTCCCGAGCCTCTTGAAAATAGTAATAAGTGCATAGGATGTTCTTTGGCGGGGATTTGTCTGCCTGACGAAGTAACATTTTTAAAAGAAGAAAAGAAGTTTGAAAAAGATAAAATAAGAAGGCTTGTTCCAGCTCGTGACGATGCCTTACCAATGTATGTTCAACTTCAGGGAGCATATGTTGGCAAACAAGGAGAAGAACTAGTCGTAAAACTTAAAAATAATGTAATAGAAAGAGTTAGATTAATTGATGTTTCTCAACTTAGCCTCTATGGTAATGTTCAGGTTACCACCCAGGCTTTGCGAGAACTGATCTATCGAAACATTCCAGTCGCATACTACACCTATGGTGGCTACTTTATTGGACTGACAACAGGGTTAAGTCATAAAAATGTTGAAATACGAATTGCCCAATACAAGGCCTGTTTTCAGAATGAAACCAGGTTAGATTTTGCGAAATCAATTGTGGTGGGAAAGCTAAAGAATAGTCGCCGTATTTTAATGAGAAACTTGAAAGAAGATGATAAGAAAATCGCTGGAGAGTTGAGCAAATATATAAAAAAAGCAAACAATACCGAATCAATAGAATCTCTTCTTGGAATTGAAGGAATGGCAGCTAAAATATACTTCCATGGTTTTTCCAAACTACTAAATGAAGATACTGGCTTTGATATTTCCGAACGGAATCGAAGACCTCCAAAAGATCCTGTCAATGCTTTACTATCTTATACATATGGCTTATTAACAAAAGAGTATACTGTGACACTTCAAGCAGTAGGCTTAGATCCATTTTTAGGTCTTTATCATACAAATAAGTACGGTAGACCTGCGCTAGCTCTTGATCTTATGGAAGAGATGCGTTCGGTAGTAGCCGATTCAATAGTGCTCAGTGTAATAAATAGGAAAGAGATAAATAAAGACCACTTTATAACCTGTGGTAATGCAGTTGCTATGACAGATGAAGGACGGAAAAAGTTAATCGAAGCTTATGAAAGAAGACTTGATTCTTTAGTAAACCACCCGCTATTTGGTTATACAATCAGCTACCGCCGTATTATCGAAGTTCAGTGCAGACTATTTTCTCGTTATCTCTTAGGAGAAATCGAAGAATATTTTCCCTTTTCTGTGAGGTAATACCATGAGACATGAATTTCTTGTGAGTTACGATATTAGTGATGCAAAACGTTTACGGAAAGTTTTTAAAACGATGAGGGGGTTTGGTAATCCTGTACAATACTCTGTTTTCCTTTGCACTCTTTCAAAAGCAGAGTGCCTTATTCTACAGACCAAATTGCTAGATATTATTAACATTACTGAAGATCGAGTTATGGTCGTAAATATTGGCCTTGGTTCTAATGCGATTGAAAAGAGCGTGAAGTTTTTAGGCAAATCTGTTGATATTCAAGAGCAAAAACCTGTTGTTATCTAAAAACTGTTTTCGAACGCAAAGGTTAAAAAATATTAATTATAATATTAAGTACTGTAAACCGTTGATAGAGAACGTTTTCGGAGGTTAAGAAAAAAGCTTAACTGTTATTCATGCTCGAAGCCAACAAATGTTGGTAAATAGGGATTCTTTTGGAGGTGGAGTATAAAAACTAGTATTAAAATAGCAAAAAGTGCTTAGCGTTCGAAAAGTATTTATTTGGCTATTGCAGCACATAGGTTTGGAAAGACGGCAATTACCATCGCTGAAAAGCGATGGCTCTATTGAAGCGAGTGTCCTTGCCCCAAGCACTTTACCGCCAGATGTTTATTACCATCGCTGAAAAGCGATGGCTCTATTGAAGCATAACGTGCTTGCAGTTGCTTATATTGTTCGTTGTCGGCATTACCATCGCTGAAAAGCGATGGCTCTATTGAAGCAAGAGTATTACCTCGGTTTGGGTGAGAAACTGAATGGCAAATTACCATCGCTGAAAAGCGATGGCTCTATTGAAGCAACAAGAGCTTGACGCAATCAACGAAGACGAAGGTCAAGCATTACCATCGCTGAAAAGCGATGGCTCTATTGAAGCGGCTTATGATATATTCCATAGTATCTGAGATGTCTTTTATTACCATCGCTGAAAAGCGATGGCTCTATTGAAGCTGCATATTTACTCCCTCCTTTGGGCATCTAACTCATGATTACCATCGCTGAAAAGCGATGGCTCTATTGAAGCACAGTCCCCGGCAAGCCCCATGGGAAGGGTAGAGCAAAATTACCATCGCTGAAAAGCGATGGCTCTATTGAAGCGTGCCATATCTACTTGTCCCAATCGAGATGGTTTGCCCTAATTACCATCGCTGAAAAGCGATGGCTCTATTGAAGCTCAGGGTACGGATGTGGTTTAGTACCGCTCTTAGCCATATTACCATCGCTGAAAAGCGATGGCTCTATTGAAGCATGTCTCTGGCCAGCCTGTCGCTTTTGGCCACAACCACTATTACCATCGCTGAAAAGCGATGGCTCTATTGAAGCTGAATCCAGGACAGCTTGTTCGCACTCTTC
>JAHDNZ010000037.1 GCA_018435125.1 Bacillota bacterium
AGAAAGAGCTACTGGCGAATAGCCCATAGCCCTATCTTGTACAAAGCTTTATCCAACGAGCGTTTTAAGCGAATCGGATACCTCAGCTTCAGTGAATGTTATTCTGCAAGCAATGTGTAAACTTTGGAAGCGCCGTATACCCAACGGTACGTACGGTGCTGTGGGAGGTCGGCTACTCAAATAATGGGTAGCCTCCTACCCGATTTTTTAAATTTAAGGGGTAGTTGGTATATGCCGGACTTGCGGCCGTAGATGCCTATATCGGTGCTACAGAACCTTCCAATGGCTGTGGGTTATGTCTAAGAGCCTGTCCATTAAGAGTCATAAAGGTATGTAACTCCCTGAGTAGAACTGAAGTAATAAGTAAGTCCAGTTGATTTAATATTTGGAAGAAAAAATATTTCAAAATAGATTTTACCGCCAAAAGATGCAAGCAGAGGATCTATGACAGTTTAATGTGACTGAAGGGGAATCAGATTTACAGATATTGGCTAAATCCGATCTAACCAAAGAAGCCAGAAGATAACTATTAAAATACCAAACAAGAGATAAATGATTTCCTCAAGACAGACAAGGAATTTTTAGTTAACCTAACCCCAATCAAACCACATGAAAACGCACCTATGATTATCCGGTATATGTGTCTGGTAGCAAAAAAAGCAGGAGCTCTTGCTTTATTTGTGGGCCAAGCCCTTACCAGTTTATGTGAGGAAGTTATTATTGAAAATAGCGGCGATATTTACATAAAAAATAAAAACGGCAGGAGTGTTCTAATCTATACAGGTGAATCGTCGCTTTCTAATAAAATTGCTCTTTTAATTCCGGGGAAAAATCGTTCTGTTGGGATAGCTACCTCTAGTGGTATGGTAGGTAACTCCCTAAGCTTTGGCCAAGCCGATGCCGCAGTAATAATTTCTTACGATGTGGTTTTAGCAGATGCCATGGCAACAGCTGTCTGCAATGTGGTTAAAGATGGCAGGAATATAGAAAAAGGCCTCGAATTCGCCCAAACCATAACCGGTGTTTTAGAAGCAGTTATTATTATCAAAGATAAAATAGGAGCCTTTGGAGATATTAATCTAGTTCATTTCTAAAAGGAGAAATTTTCTGATGGAGATTACAAAGATGTTCGGTAAAAGACCGGTGATGTCCTTAGAGATATTTCCGCCAAAGGGGAATATGTCCTTAAAAAGTGTACTGGCTATAATTGAAGCCGTAATTGATCTTTGTCCTGATTTTATCAGTGTAACTTACGGAGCAGGCGGCAGCAGCAGGGAACTAACTGTTGAAATAGCCGATATCATCAAAAACAGGTATGGAATTGAAACACTAGCTCATTTATCTTGTATAGGTAGTACCAGAGACGAAATCGAGGCTTTATTAGCTGAACTGCGTTCTAAGAATATAAAAAATATTCTGGCCTTAAGAGGCGATCCACCTCAAGATTTCGATAGGATGATTCAAGTTAAAGCAGATTATGAATATGCCAAAGATTTAATCACCCATATTAAATCTTTAGAGGGTTTTTACCTGGCAGCCGCATGTTACCCGGAAGGTCATATAGACTGTGTAAGTCTAGAAGAGGATCTGCAATTCCTAAAAGAAAAAGTTAATTGTGGTGTAGATTTTCTAATTACCCAGATGTTTTTTGATAATAACTTATTTTATAACTTCCAAGAAAAATTAGCGGCTCTAGGAATCGACTGCCCGGTATCAGCCGGAATTATGCCGGTTGTAAACAAAAAGCAGATTGAACGAATTACAGAGCTTTGTGGTACTACCCTGCCACCGGAATTAAAAAGGCTTCTTTCGGTTTATGAAAACAAACCTGAAGCATTAAAAGAAGCAGGTATAATCTATGCCTCTGAGCAGATAGTTGATCTATTAGCTAGCGGTGTAGACGGAATTCACCTTTATACTATGAATAGCCCTAAAGTTGCTGCCAAAGTTTATACCAACATTAAAAATATTAGAGGAAGTTTTACTCATGAAGATTAATCAAAACGAAGTTTTGGGATATTTAGGTTATCGGGGATTAAAAATAGAAGCGGATATTAGAAATTTAATCGAAGCCTGTAGTAGTGAAATCTTAAACCTTGCCCGCCCAAAAAATGTTTATGAAATTTACAGGTTAGAAAGCGAAGCTGATCAGATCAGACTACAGGAAAGCTTCTTGTCTTTTAAAAGTCACGATCTTCAAAATCACCTCGGGGACTCTTCTTACTGTGCAGTAATGGCGGTTACCCTCGGCAGTGAAGTTGATAAAAAAATCGACTATTTGGCACAGTCAGATCTCCTAAAAGCAATGGTAATGGATGCCACGGCCTCAACAGCCATTGAAGCATATGGTAATGAGGTTTGCGATCTTATTAGGGTTTTGGCTTCTAAAAATGGGTTTTTTCTTACTAAAAGGTATAGCCCGGGCTACGGTGATTTTCCTTTGGAATCACAACAGCAGCTGCTTAATCTCTTAAACGCTTACAGTAAAATAGGCCTTACGGTTACAAAAAGCTCACTATTGATCCCCAGAAAATCAATCACAGCTATAGTGGGTCTAACAAAAACTCCGCCAGTTAATGCTCCGGTTAATAAAAGATGCTCTGACTGTAAGATGGTTAATTGTTGGTTAAGAAGGGAGCCAAAAGAGTGAAAAGGAAAATCGATTATGAGAACATTCTGCTTTTTGATGGAGCAATGGGCACTTTACTGCAAAGTTATGGCCTTAAAACCGGGCAACCACCGGAAAGTTATAATATTTTAGGCCAAGAACTAATCGCCCAAATCCATGGCGAGTATCTTCAAGCCGGAGCAGATATCATTACTACCAATACCTTTGGTGCGAATTCCCTTAAACTCAGTCAATATGGTTTGAGTGTTAATGAAATTGTAACTTCGGGAGTAAACATAGCCCGTCAAGCTGCCAAAGATAAATTGGTGGCTTTAGATATCGGTCCTCTCGGCCAGTTCATAGAGCCCTATGGGACGCTATCTTTTGATGAGGCCTATCTTTTATTTAAAGAGCAGGTAATCTTTGGCGCAAAAGCCGGGGCGGATTTAATTTTAATTGAGACCATGACCGATCTCTATGAACTTAAAGTGGCCGTTCTGGCAGCTACCGAAAACAGTAATCTCCCGGTATTTGCCACCATGACTTTTCAAGCCGACGGAAAAACCCTAATGGGGACAGAGCCTCTTACTATGGTTAATACCATTTCGGGGTTAGGGGTTAAAGCCCTAGGTATCAATTGCTCTTTAGGCCCCATAGAAACGCTACCTCTGCTGGAAGAGATAGTTAAATATGCAAAAGTGCCTGTAATTGCAAGACCTAATGCGGGACTGCCTAAAGAGAACCAGGGAGAGACTGTCTTTGAAATCGGACCAGAGGAATTTGCGAGTTTTGCCAAGCAAATGGTCCAAAAAGGTGTGTCGATTATCGGAGGGTGTTGCGGAACTAATCCTAAGTATATTCAAGCTCTAAAAGAATTAAAAACAGTTAAGCCGTTAAAACGCCAAATTCAAAAACTAACAGCGGTTAGTTCGGCCACAAAAACTGTTATTATCGGTGAAAAACCGGCAGTTATCGGCGAGAGACTAAATCCTACTGGGAAAAGGTACCTTCAAGAAGCCCTAAGTCAGAAAGATTTTTCCGTGCTGTTACAGGAAGCTATCAAGCAAAAGGAAGCCGGGGCTGATCTGCTTGATGTAAATGTAGGACTACCTGAAATCGATGAAGCTAAAACTATGGCAGAGGTTATTAAACAGCTACAAGGCATAATTGATCTTCCTCTCTCAATTGATAGTATGAATAGAGATGTCCTAGAAGCTGCGGTAAGAGTTTACAACGGGAAACCGCTTATTAACTCTGTCAACGGGAAAGACGATGTTATGGCAGAGCTGTTTCCCCTGGTTAAAAAGTACGGTGCTTGTGCGGTATGTTTAACCCTAGATGAAAAAGGTATCCCTCCTACAGCTGAAAAAAGACTTGAGATAGCCAAGAGGATAGTTAACAAAGCCGCTCAATATGGTATAGACAAAGAAGATTTAATAATGGACTGTTTGGTGCTTACAGCTTCAACAGAACAAAGCCAGATTCCGGAAACACTTAGAGCCATAAGCTTAATCAAAAAAGAGCTAGGTGTAAAAACCGTCCTTGGAATCAGTAACGTTTCCTTTGGACTACCAGATAGAACCTTGCTTAACAAGACCTTTTTAGCTTTGGCTTTAGGTGCGGGCCTAGATGCAGCTATAATTGATCCCCTAGATGCAGAGATGATAGCAACCTTGGATGCGTGTAATGTTTTATTAGCCTTTGATATTAATGCAAACCGCTTTCTGACTAAATATAGCAGTATAAAAAAACAAGACCCGCAAGCCCAGATAACTGAGGAGGATCTTAAAAAAGTTATTGGGTGTGGTTTAAAAGCAGCCGCATCTGGGGTTACCAAAAATTTGCTTAAAAAGTTAACTCCCCTACAGGTAATTGACCAATACATAATACCGGCCTTAGATGAAGTTGGTCTAAAATATGAAAAAGGGGAGCTTTACCTACCTCATTTGATCCAGGCAGCCGAAACCACCAGAGTAGCTTTTGAGGTTATTAAAACCCATAATTTAGAAGAGAAAAAAGCAAGCCTTGATCTAAACAAAGGGAAGATTGCCTTGGCAACTGTTGAAGGTGATATTCACGATATCGGGAAGAATATGGTCAAACTCTTACTGGAAAACTATGGTTTTAAAGTTATCGATCTAGGCAGGGATGTTTCTCAACAAGTTATCTTAAAAACAGTTAGAGAAGAAAAGATCGAGCTTTTGGGTTTAAGTGCATTAATGACCACAACGGTAAAGAATATGGAAAAAACCATTGCCGCTATCAGGAAAGAGGGCTTAGATTGCAAAGTTATGGTAGGCGGAGCCGTTCTTAATAAAGAATACGCAAGCCTAATCGGGGCTGATTATTACGGAAGAGATGCCAGAGAAGCAGTCAAGATCGCCAGGGAGTTTTTTAAAAAAAACTAAAAAAATGGTAAAAAAGAGTACTAAGTCTTTTAGATGGGGTACTCTTCTTGAGTAGGTTAACGGTTATCTTTATTTATAATATTAAAAGAGAGAAAGAGTTGGGTTGGTTTTAGTCTCTGGATGGATATTAAATAAAGAGCGTTTACCCACCCGCATGGTATTTTTATAATCTTTGCTTTTTTACAAAACCCAAAGGAATGTTTTTATCTTAAATGAAATAAAAAGAGAGGGAGGAGGGTTTTTAATGAGGTTGTTAAAATTATTGAAAAATATGCTACAGTCACTATACAATAGTGTAAAACGCTTTCCGGTTACCATATCTTTATCTACTTTAACTACAGTCTTAGTAATTATGGCCATAGAGGCTGCGAAAATAAAAACGGGTAATCTTAGTGAAGTTTATATTCGCCTAGGTATGGCAACAGCACTGGGAATCCCAATTTCCCTACTGTTTAAATTTGTTTTTGAACGCGTAGAAAAACTATCTCTGGGGGCTAAAGTTAGCAGCTATATTCTCGGGGGAGTATTTCTGGTGCTTTATTATCTCTTTTGGTTGCCAGACTTTGAGATGCTTGCAATAACGAGATATCTTGGGGTTACACTGGCGTTATACCTTCTTGCTTTAGCCGCACCGTATTGTTATCACAGGGCTAATTTTGAAATATATATTACCCGTTTAATTACCAGATTTATCATCACCCTAGTTTTTGCCGGAGTACTCCAAATGGGTCTTTATGCTATTTTAACCACACTCAACAGACTTTTGGGTGTAGCGATCTATCCAAATCTCTATCTTTATATCTGGATTATAATCTTAGGAGTGTTTGCACCGGTACATTTTTTGGGAGGAGTTCCGTCTTCTAATCTAGACCGCCGAGACTTTCCCGAAGTCTTAAAAGTGTTGCTAGTTTATATCATCATGCCTCTTTTGGCTATCTATACCTCGATTCTTTATATCTATTTTGCCAAAATCATCATCACCCTGCAATGGCCGGTAGGTCTTGTGGGCCATCTTGTGCTGTGGTATGCGGTGATAAGCACTATTACCATTTTTTTAGTAACACCTTTAGAAAAAGAAAACAAATGGGTTAAAACCTTTGTTTTCTGGTTTACAAAAGTGGTGTTACCACTTTTGGTTATGATGTTTTTCTCTTTGGGAAAAAGAATAGAAGCTTATGGGGTTACTGAAAACAGGTACTATGTGCTCATTCTCGGTCTTTGGGTCTTAGGGACAATGCTTTATTGGAACTTTTCTCGCAGGAGAAAGAATATCATTTTACCTTTATCTTTAGCTATACTTGCCCTTATCTCAGTTTGTGGTCCCTTTAGTGCATATGCCATCTCTATTAGGAGCCAAACCAACAGGTTTTACAACATCGTAACTAAATACGATATGCTTAGGGATGAGAAGCTTAAAACACCCAAAACAGAAATTTCCGACCCGGATAAAAAGGAGATTAACGAAATAATAAAATACTTCCAATCCAATCATACCCTAAAGGATCTTAAGTATCTGCCTGAGGATTTTGGGGTAGCTCAGATGCCTGAGCTTTTTGGCTTTGAGTATCAAAGATATGGAAGAATAGGTGGTAGACAACACTTTTTCTATGTTGCCCAAAACCCAACCGGTCCCCTAGGGATTAAAGACTATGATTATCTCTTTGGTTTTTACACTTTTAACAAACCCAAAATCCTATCAGATGACGAGATTATAGCTGAATATGACACTGAAAGAAAAGAACTAAAAATAGAATATCAGGGGGAGCTAATCTATCAAATAAACCTCCGGGACTACCTAAATAAGATTTATGAAAATCACAGAAGCTCTTTAACCTCTCAAACCCTCGAAAATAAAGAAATGGAAATTATTAACGAAAACGATAGGGCGAAAATAAAAATACTCTTTACCCATATAAACGGTTACACAGATTCTAAAAATGAGATCGAATTTACCTCTGAGGAATTCTACCTCTTGTTCATGCTCAAATAAAATATTATCCTTGTAAAAGGAAGTTGAACTAAAAAAGAACCACAGTGGTGGATCTCCAAATTAGGGTAGTTTTGCAAGGCAAAACCTAACAAGAGGTACAACCACTGTGGATCAGAATCATCCTCCCACTGAATGTTGGCTAGCAAGGATAAGTGTAAGTGTAAAACCTGGCGAACCCAAACTTGTTTTAAGTAGTCATAGATTTGAAACAACGGAAATTTTAAAAACCGTTGTTTTTTTTATATCAAAATAGTATTGGTTTGAAACCAGGATTGCCTCTAAAGCTTACTCATACAGTGATTGCCAAAGGTACTTCTGTTAAACAAGAGGTGATAAAGCTTCGGTACAAGTAAGTATGTGAAAACGAATAATTAGAAAGATTGGGTACGAAGTAATTCCTACCTTTTTATTTCATGTTCCAGATGGTTAAATAGAGAAGAAAGAAATTCTCTAAGATATGGAGAGAAACAGGTCAATTGTTTTATCATAAATATTTTCATGGTGTAGGAGGTAGTACTTGATGGAAAGCGAACATGAGCGATAGATAGTCGTTTTCGCTGAAGGTACACAAATGTTATAATTTTTGATGTATATTTCGACGACATCCAGACACCTGTAGTTATATGAACGGATGTTTCGAAGTACTGTTCTGGTATTTTGGTATTCGATTAGGGGAGGAAATTTGAATGGAAACACACATACCGGAGTATATGCTCTCCGCTTTTGCTGCAGAAGGTATTGATACCTCCAAATTAATTTACGCAACTCATACCGATTCAGCTGATAAAGATTGGTATTCTGATGTCTATATTGCTGTCAGTAGTGATAACATGTACATTCTCTACGGAGAGGAAAAGGTGGTCAAAACTACCGGTGCCCGCAGGATAGTTGCGGTTTACGATGCTAAGGAACTTGAGATTCATCCTCTCCCAGAGCTAGGTGAACTGACATGCGAACGTCTGTTGTCCACAGCACGTCTTTGCAGTGGGAAAGATGACAAAACAAGTATATTGCTAGTTTTCTCAATCGGATATTTATCCGATATAGAGCGACTTATAAAAGTAATCCAAAATATTCGTGAAGGTAAAAAGCCTCTTGGTGATATTCTCATTGATGAGGAACTCTTCTGCCCGAAATGCGGTACAAGATACCCGGAACCCGAACGTAAGCTATGCCCGAAATGTATGGATAAAGTCTCAATTACCCGGAGACTGATTGGCTTTTTTGTCCATTATCGAAGCAAGGTGGCTGTTATATTCCTTGCTATGCTTGCAGGATCAGTGTTCTCTATGATATCACCCCTAATTGGCACCAAGTTTTTTTTCGATGAAGTACTTATAGAGGGCGGTAGCTACTACGGTGCTATTTTGCAGGCTGTATGTCTGATCTTTATCGTCAGAGCCATCGGTGTGGCCCTGAATATCTTTTATTCTTATGTTCTGGCTAAAACTGTTCCCTGGATTGTTCAGGATTTGAAGCTTAAAATCTTTGAAGCCATGCAGCGGTTATCTGTAGGGTTTTATACATCCAAACGCACCGGAAGCTTAATGAATCGGATCAATCAGGATGCCAACAACATCTATTGGTTTTTTGTTGACGGACTGCCATATGTAATTGTCAATGTTTTTACCTTTACAGGTGTAATAATCCTGATGTGTATGCTTAATATCAAACTTGCTTTAATATGTCTTCTGGTACTACCGATAACAATCATCTTTTTTAGGATTCTATGGAGTGTTTTCCGTCACTTCCACCATAAGAATTGGGTATACAATTCCCAACTCAATTCCATGCTCAGTGACTCCGTGAACGGCCAGCGTGTTATCAAGGCTTTTGCCAGAGAGGATGCTGAAGCAAAGCGTTTTGCCGAGGTAGGTGCCAAGCAGGCTGTTGTGGATATACATGCCATGAACACAAGCTCTACGGCTTTTCCGCTTATCTATCTGTTTATGTTTTTAGGTCAGGTAATCATAACCGGCATAGGCGGAAATATGGTTCTCGAAGGTGAAATCACGCTGGGTACTCTGCTCACCTTTATTGCCTATCTCTCAATGCTATATGGGCCCCTTGAATTTATGTCTTGGGTTTCAAACTGGTGGGCACGCTGTGTAGATTCAGCTCAGAGGGTTTTTGAAATTATTGATGCCAAACCTGATATTGCAGAACCTGATGAGCCTGTTATACTTGATCGAATCAGGGGTAACATTGAGCTAAAGGGTGTGAAGTTTGAATATGATCCAGCAACGCCGGTCTTGAAGGGGCTAGATTTGTCTGTTATGGCTGGGCAAATGCTAGGTATTGTCGGTAAGACTGGTGCAGGTAAATCCACGATGGCAAACTTAATTGCGCGGCTTTATGATGTGGATGAAGGTTCTATCACTATTGATGGCGTCAATGTAAAGCAATTGTCTTTGACTCAGCTGCGGCAAAGCATAGGAATTGTATCACAGGATATTTACCTTTTTATCGGTACAATCGCTGATAATATTCGCTATGCAAGGCCAAAGGCAAGTATAGAGGATGTTATAAAAGCAGCCAAGGCAGCTTCAGCCCATGAATTCATAATGGCTCTTCCGGATGCCTACGAGACTAAAGTAGGAGCGGGAGGACAGGATCTATCAGGCGGAGAGAAACAGCGTTTGTCTATAGCACGTACGATTTTGCAGGATCCTGATATTTTAATATTGGATGAAGCCACTGCAGCTATGGATACTGAGACTGAAGCAAGTATCCAAAAAGCTCTTTATGATCTACAAAGAGACCGAACAACCATAGCCATCGCTCATAGACTTTCCACACTGCGTGATGCAGACAGTCTGGCTGTTATCAGCGATGGCAAGGTAGTAGAAAGCGGCACCCATAAAGAACTGATGCAAAAAAAAGGTGAATATCACAAGCTTTATACAATTCAACTGGAGGGTCTTAAGGTTATAAACATGGATGCCTGATATATTAGATTATTTAAACTATACAGGATAATTTAGGGGGAATTTCCATGGAAAAAGCCATACAGAAAGAAGCGCCTTCATTGGCTTATGCAATAGATATTGGTATGATTGATCTTAAAAATGCTGAATTTTATATGACAACGGGTGGATTTACAGGATTAAAGTACTCAGGTCAAGATTATAACCGGATAACACTAAGACGGGCCTTCCCTATTGGGAATCCTATGGAGTATATTTCGGTGGCAGATAAGGATAACAAAGAAATAGGGATGATCCGTTCTCTTTCCGATCTCAGTGAGAAGCAGTATAGTATCGTATTAACTGAACTTGAAAAACGCTATTACAGTCCCACTGTATATGAAGTAAAATCGGTGAAAGACAAACTAGGTTATGTATACATGGAGCTTCTAATTGGCCGTGATGATTCCAAATATAAGAAGAACTGTGCTTTGAAAGACGTTAGTAAAAACATCAGAATGCTGGACGATGATAGGCTTATAATAACTGATGTTGACGGAAACCGTTATATCATTCAATCCTTGAGCGGACTTGACAAAAAGAGTTTCAAGAGGCTCGAACCATACCTTTTTTAGGTAGACTATTCAGAAGGAAGTGACTCCATGTCGCACAAACATGAATTCCACTATGATCTTGACCTGGCCATGCAGCCAGCAAAAGGCACAGTTAGCTTTGACCAAACCGGGCAGATCATCTCTTTTATTGGCGATAAAATACTTTTGACACTGTGTGCAGGTGATATTACCGAGATGTCGGTAATAGGAGGGGTGGGTTGCGGCCTTCTTTTTGCAAAAATGAATGATGAGAGTGAAATTCTTCTCTGTCGCTTTACATTCTCGGCTATGAAGGCAGCAGGCGAATTCTGCAAAGTGATCAATTTTTATATCCAAACAAAGCAATATGTCACCCCTGAAGAAAAAGAACAACCCGTGTGCGAAAAATGTGGTCGTCCCCTTATTGAGGGAATGTCGGTCTGTTTGTTCTGCTATAACAAGATAAGTGTTTTAAAACGAGCTTTGGATTTACTCAGACCCTTTGCTGGCAAGATATTGCCTGCAGAGTTGTTTTTAGCTACATCGTCAATAATATACCTTCTCGTACCGCTTTTTAGCCGGCTTCTTATAGATGAATATCTGCGCCCAATGAAAGGTACTTCCACGCAGGTTTTCCTGCTAGCAGGGGCGATGTTTCTGGCAAGAGCTCTTGGCGAGTTGATTTATATCTTCAGTTCAAGAGTATTCAATGAGGCCAGTATTCAGTATGCCAACCATTTGAGAAATCTGGCTTACGAGAAGATTCAAAAGCTGTCTATGAGTTCGCTATCCAAACGTACACCAGGGGATTTAATCCGGCGTGTGATGGAGGATACCGGCAATGTACGGAACTTTATTTCCGATGGCGGCCGCTGGGCTGTCGAACAGATGATTATATTTGTGGTTGTCTTGATTATCCTGCTTTTTACCAACTTTGAGCTTACTCTCCTGGTATTTATTCCCGTACCGGTGGTATCCATCGCCTTGTCCCGTTTCTGGAGATTCATTCATATCCGTTATGAAAGGCAATGGAGAAAAAACTCCAAATGTCAGTCCATTCTCCATGATATAATCAAGGGAATCCGCACTGTCAAGGCCTTCGGAAAAGAAGATATGGAAATTCAGAAGTTCTCAAAAGCCACCCGTGAGCTGGCTCAAGTATCATCGGACAATGAAGCTATTTGGGCTCGTCTTTTCCCATTGATGCTATTTTTTACGGGGATTGGCGAATTCTTGGTACTGTATTATGGCGGGCAAAAAATTTTGAATAACACCTTAAGCCTTGGCGTTCTTGTCCAGTTTTCCATGTACATTACCTATATTTACGCACCACTTCGCTGGCTGGTCTCTTTTCCCCGCTGGCTGGCAGATGCCATGACTAGCATGGTCAAGATATTTGAAATATTGGATGAAGAACCTGATATCATTTCCCTACCGAATCCCAAAAACGTGCCATTATCAGGCAAGGTGTCTTTCGAGGGTGTATCCTTTGGCTATAAGTCCTATGAACCTGTGCTTAAGGGTATTGATTTGGATATCCAACCAGGTGAGATGATTGGTATAGTTGGGCGTTCGGGAGCAGGAAAATCAACGATAATCAACTTAATCATGCGTCTATATGATCCAACTCAGGGCACAATAAGCATCAATGGAGTAGATCTCAAGGAAATGTCTCCTGAGTATCTCCATGAAAATATAGGTATAGTATTTCAGGACACCTTCCTTTTTGCCGGATCGTTATATGAAAATATTGCCTATGGAAAACCAGAGGCTACAGCTACTGAGGTTATTGCGGCGGCAAAAGCTGCTAATGCCCATGATTTCATTATGCAAACCGCTGATGGTTATAACACCATAATCGGGGAGAACGGCCACTCCATATCAGGTGGCGAAAGGCAACGGCTGGCTATAGCCAGAGCCATTATTAAAAATCCTTCCATATTGATACTAGACGAGGCAACCAGCTCGCTGGATGTTGAGACCGAATCCATTATACAAGATAGCCTAAACCGGATTGTCCAAGGCCGCACCACCATAGCCATTGCTCACCGATTATCGACTCTCAGAAGCGCTGATCGCCTTATTGTTCTGGATCAAGGTAAAATAGCCGAAGTAGGTACTCATACAGAACTTTTGAAGGAAAAGGGGATATATTACAGGCTGGTTATGGCTCAGCGCAAAACGAGCAAGATTGCCGAAGTAAGTTAAATATCTAAGACTGCTATTAAGTAAAGTGAATATATAAAAACAGAATCAAATGGTTTTTATTATCGCAAAAAGGCCTGAACGGTTCATTAACCGCTCAGGCTTTTTCTAGGACTGCAAGGTGTAATTTTTTTACCGATTTAAGAGGGCTAACTTTTATCTATCTCAGACAGTAATTTAGTTAACAACGCTTTTTCCATTACGGCTTGACCTTTTAAGGGAAAGTTATTAAAAGAAGCCAGACCTTCAAGGCAATATTGCCTGGCTTTTTTAGGGTTGTTATTGATATAGAATTCATAAGCCGCTAAAACTCGGCGGCCGTTAATATCTTGATCGGCAACAAGATGAGTATTAATCCTGGTGTAATATTTTTCCGCCTGCTCTTTATTATTATTAATGGCCGAGTAATAATATATTAACTCATAGTTCATAGGCACAGCATTGAAGCTGAGACTATTTTCCAAGTTGTTTTCAAAAACGAATATATATCGGGCTAGGGATTGAAAATCATCGCTATCTAGAGCTTTAAAAAAATGGATATTAAGTAGATTTAGGGTTATGGAAGAATCAATGGTAGTTAATCTCTTTTCATCAAGAGGTTCAATCATAAGTTCAGAGGGACGTTTCCCGCTTGCCAGAGCTGCTGAAAGATTGGTTTCTTGAACTAAATCCGCTGCTAAAGGTGAGGCGGCAAGAATCCCAAAAATTATTTTACCATCATTAGGGTGGTTGCTACTAGAGACAGGCCAGAGATTCAAAAGTACTATGAATGTTGTGCATAACGTTGCTGTGATACTAATAGAAAAAACAAGTACGGAAGGATGACTAAAGATGATGCCCAAAAGGGGGATTAGAGTCAGAATATTAAAGATGCTCCCCCCTGCGTAAAACCAGAGTTGCCGTTTTAGAGGAATACCTTCTTGGGGAGGAAGCATACCACAGGCACCGCCATAGCCTTTATTTCTCTTGACAAAAACCTTAAGTTTGCCATTTTTGGTTTCAATGGAGACCGGACCAAGGCGTAAAAAGATAAACCGGTAACCGAGAATTTTCCCGACCACAAAGTGGCCTAATTCATGTATAATTATTTGTACAAAAAAGGTTAGATAGACTACAAGCAGGGAAATAAGCAAGTGATCGTAATTAATTTCCAAAACGCTTGAGACGATACCAAATAATACGCCTAGGATTAGGAATAATACTACAAATAATATTTGGCTAGGTTTCTTCTGGCTAGCAGTATTGGTGTCATGCTTTTTTTTCAATCTAAATACCTCCGATTATTTTATAAAGGCTACAGATATTTTTTAAACCATATCAGTGAATTATTCCCCTAACTAGCTATAGCTTCCTTGATGGTATTAAGTTAAATTAGATAGAAAAGAAAAGAGGGGAAAAACCTTAAAAGCATAACTATTGTAGCTAATGGGTATTTATAGGTATTAGGTAGAAAGCTTGGGTAACTTAATTTGTCTTTAATAAGCGAGCTTACAAACAAGGGAGTTTTAAAAGGGAAATACCTGTAGCTTTAGCTAAACGCTAACATCTTACCATCCGTTAAAATGAAAGGAGAATAAGATGGAAAAAATAATTGAGGTTAGTAATTTGCATAAAAGTTATGGCCCTGTTAAAGCAGTAAACGGGATTGATTTTACGGTAAAAAAAGGCGAACTATTTGCCTTTTTGGGTCCCAATGGCGCTGGCAAGTCTACTACGATAGAAACTATTTGCACCTTATTAAAGCCAGGCAGCGGCAAGGTAGTAGTAGCAGGTTATGAATTAGGTAAAGATGATTACAAGATTCGCGAAAATATAGGTGTTGTGTTTCAATATAGCGTTTTAGACGATCTGTTAACAGTCGAAGAGAATCTATCTCTAAGAGCTGCTTTTTATGGCCTATATGGTAGAGAAAGGAAAAAAGCTCTTGAATTGGCAGCTAAGGCCGCAGGGATAGAGAGCTTTCTAAAAAGACCTTATGGGAAACTCTCAGGTGGTCAAAAGAGAAGAACAGATATTGCCAGAGCTTTAGTTAACACACCTAAGGTAATATTTTTAGATGAACCGACCACAGGACTTGATCCCAAAACCCGAAAAAATGTCTGGCAAACAATCTTTTCACTCCAAAAACAGACTCAGCTGACGGTATTTTTAACGACTCATTATATGGAAGAAGCAGTAAATGCCGACAATATAGCCATAATTGACAAAGGAAGGATTGTGGCAACAGGAGCACCAGCTCTGTTGAAGGAGAAATTCAGCAGTGATAAACTTTTGCTAACACCCAAAAACAGCAACGAGCTAGGGAGTGTTTTAGATGGTTATAATCTTAAATATCACAAAGCGGGAGGACAGTTTATTCTCAGTCTCCAAAATACCCTCCAAGCATTGCCGATTCTAGATTCAGTTCGTGCTAATATAATTGGTTTTCAAGTAATAACCGGCAACATGGACGATGTTTTTGTCAATATAACCGGAAAAAACATGCGAGAGGATGTGGCTAAATGACACTAACCCTAGAGTTTGCCAAACGCAATCTATACCTGTTTTTTCGTGATCGGGCCGCAGTCTTTTTTTCGCTGTTGGCTTTGTTTATTATCATAGGTTTATATGCTTTATTTTTAGGGAAGGTAGTAGCCGAAGGTGTTAGAGATATTGCCGGAGAGCAGGCTCGTTTTTTGATGGATAGCTGGATTATGGCAGGAACTCTTGCTGTTACGGCTACCACCACAACATTAGGCACTTTTGGAATTATGGTTAACGATAAAGAAAGAAAGATAGCGAGAGATTTTCAGGCTGCCCCGGTTAAGCGCAGCCAGATCCTTGGAGGGTATTTTATAAGTACGTGGACTGTTGGCATGCTTATGAGCCTAGTTGCTTTTTTGCTCGCTGAGCTCTATATTGTAGGTTATGGAGGACAATGGCTTGGACTGACACTTACCCTAAAACTTATCGGTGTTATGATCATAAGTGTATTTTCTTCAACCACCATGATGCTGTTTTTGGTATCTTTTTTTACCTCCATCAATGCTTATGCAGCTGCCAGTACAGTCATTGGATCATTAATAGGATTTTTAACCGGTATTTATGTACCTGTAGGTAACTTACCAAAAGCGGTGCAAACAGTAATCAAGGTCTTCCCACCAAGTCATGCCAGCTCACTTTATCGGCAGCTAATGATGCAAAGACCATTTAACCTACTTAATCTACCCACAGAGATTAGCGAGGAAATCAAGCTTATTTTTGGGGTAAACTTTTTATTTGGTGAAAAGATAATATCACCGGGCACAAGTGTCTTAATTCTAGTGGGTTCGGGAATCCTTTTTTTTGCCTTAGCAGTTTATAAGTTAAGTCGCAACAAATTAAATTTTTAAATTAATCTAAGAGATGTTTTATTTAGGAAGGATGGATCTATGAAAAAATACTATCTCTATGTAGTACTTACAAGAACTAATACCGCTATTTCTAAACTAATTCAATTGGTGCGTAAAGACACCTACACCCATGCTGTACTTGCACTGGATAAGAATTTGGAAACAATGTATAGTTTTGGCAGAAAAAGAACCTATAATCCCTTTTTAGGCAGGTTTAGAAGAGAAAGGCTGAATGAGGGTGTTTACAAATATCACCGCGTATTACCTGGTCTTATTATTGAACTTGAAGTTACCAAAAAGCAATATGAGTCCGTTTTAGAGCTATTAAACGAATTTATTAAAAACAGTAACAGTTATAAGTATAACTACAAGGGCTTAATTAATAGCATCCTAAAACGAGAGGTATGTTATAGAAACAGATTCCTGTGTTCAGAGTTTGTCTATTACCTTTTATATGAAAGTGGAATAGCTGATTTTAATATATCCAGAAATCTAGTTAGCCCCCAAAGCTTACTTAAACTAGATGGTAAGGTTATCTTTGAAGGCAACCTCAAAGAACTATTAAACAGGCCCCAAAAAGCTAAATAAAGATAGCTTTTTGGGCAATGTCATTAAGTTAAGAACCGAAAAAATTAGAACTCAAAAGACAGAGTATGAGAAATCGTACTCTGTCATCTTTTGATGTTTTTGAAAAATAGGACTTGACAAATAGGGCGAAATCTGTGGCGCAGCCCCTTAAATGAAGGCATTTTAAGGAGGTTGTGTCATGGTAAATTATTCACTATTTGTTAAGGAAAAGTTGAAATCTATTATCGCCAATATGGCATCCCGAAAGGATGAATTCGTTAAAGACCCAGGCAAGGATTTTACACGTCGTCGAAAACTCTCGTTCGAAGAGACGATTAACTTTATGCTTTCCATGGGGGTGGTAGCCTTAATTACGAGCTAATGGAGCATTTCAGTTATGATCCAAAAGTAGCTACTTCTTCTGTATTTATTCAGCAAAGAGACAAACTGCATATTCGATTGGTAGACACTTCTTCAAAACCCTTGTTAATGCACATCCACCCGATATTGAAGCTCTTATACAAAAGTATATTTTACCGATAAGACAGGGTCGCACACACCCTGGAAAAATTAGATTCGGAACTTTTGGAAGCTTCAACTATAGAATAGCTTAGAATCCGAGATAAAACAAAAGTTTTTTTGACAGATAATTTATCTGTCTATTTGTCATGCCCCAAAATAGTAACTTCCAAGCTTCTAAAGAAAAAAAAGAGTCGTCAAAGACGTATTTATATTACGTTGACAACTCTTTATAAATATCTCGTTACACTAACTTAATGACATTGGCTTTTTGGGGCCTTATTTTTAACGGCAATATTTGAAGATAAAGATAAAGTGACTTAAACTACCAAGAATCACAAAAATATGGAAGATCTCGTGAAAACCTAGCCAGTCCTTTATAAAGTTGGGTTTTTTACGAGCATATACTAAAGCACCTAGACTATAAAGTATACCACCTGAGATTAACCACCGAATAGCTTCTAATGAGGAAGCCTCCAAAAGTGGAGAAAAGGCGAAAATAACCAGCCATCCCATGACAATATAAATTAAAGTATAGACAAAACGAGGTACCTTAATAAGTAAAGTTTGCAAAAAAATACCCAGAATTGCCAAAGCCCAGATCAAAGCAAGCAACACATAACCGGTTTTGCCTTTTAAAAGGGTGAGACAAATTGGGGTGTAAGTACCGGCTATTAGAACATAGATCATGCTGTGATCGAGTCTTCTGAGCCTTGCAATTTTTTCCTTCGGACCATTACTAATATGGTAAATAGCACTGGTAGTATATAGAAGAATAAGACTAATGCCAAAGACACTAAAGGATATTATTTGCCAAATATTACCTTCAGGAATTACCTTAACAAGCATTACAACAAAACCTACAATAGCTAATATTGCACCGATTAAATGACTTAAACCACTGCCGGGATCTCTAAAATTACTAACCATGGTACCCCCCTCTTTTTTATACAAGTAAACAAGACAAACAACCTAAACTCTTAGGTAGTTGTCTGAAAAATGTAACGTATACGTAGATAAATCGTGCATCGTAATTATGGACTTTCTAGAACATAGGCTTAAATAATGTATATTAAAATTAAAGCGTAACGAATACGTATGCGTTAATCTTAATATAATAATAACCTATACGTGACGCTTGTCAACCCCACAAGCAAAATAATTTATTATTTCCCCTCATTTAAATGTATACGCAGGTTTTTTGGCTTTTTATTGTCAGATGATACAAAAGTAATATTTAGGCTAATAAGTCAACTTTTAAAACTCTTGGAAACTCTATTTGAAAACTTGATTCTATCATTTTAGAGTTTTCATAGCTTAGAATCCAAAAGCGTAGCTAAGCTTCTGGATAACTGTTAAAATTTAATTTCGCCTAAAAAGAAGGAATATTTTTCTTAAAGGCATATATAAGATATAATTGAGTGAAAAATTATTGCCGGTAAAACACTAAAACGAAAATATCAGCTAAATTAGTGTAGTTAACTGGGAAAAGTTGAGTAGTGATCATATTGGTTTAAAAACTGTTATACATAAAAAGGATGGGAATAGATTAAGCAGACTAAATTATGAAAAATATTTAAGCTAAGAAATTATCCTTAACGAAAAAATTTACTGGAAGCCTTTGCTTCTAGTTACGTAATCTTTCTAGGGTAGTAGAAAGTTAATATTTCTTAAGGAGGGTTGCTTAAATATGAAGTTTTTCGACAATTTTAAAAAGGTTAAGGAGTGTTCGTGTTCTTCTATTAGTACCGATTCTAAAGAAGAAAATGCTCAGATCTGTATTCTTATCCGTATGGGAACCTGCAGTATAGCAGCAGGAGCCCGAGAGACCCTTAGAGCCATTGAGGATGAGATCAAAACGCGCAATCTCAGTAATGTGGTAGTTTTACAAACAGGCTGTATTGGTATGTGTGAGTTAGAACCGATAATTGAAGTCTCTAGACAAGACGAGCCAAAAGTTATTTATGGCCATGTAACACCGGAAAGGGCACGTCAAATTATTGCCAGTCACGTAGTTAATGGCAAGGTCGTGGGTAATCTTGTCATCTCTTAGCAGTAGATGAACATTTACCTAACGGCCAGTTATTTTGGGAGAGATTGTTAAAAAAATCACATAAGCATACCTAGTAAAATAAACTCTAGGTAGGAAAGGAGATTAACTAGATGGCAGAAATACCTGATATGGCCTTGCAAGCTGAAGCTGATTATTTAATCCAGGTAGAGGAAATTGCAGCTAAATATCGTGGTAAGCCAGAAGATATTGTTCTAGCACTTCATGCAGTACAGGATTTAAAAAACTATCTTCCTCGTGAAGCATTAAGTGTAGTAGCACGTGTTCTAGAGGTATCCGAGAGTCGCGTGTATGGAGTAGCTAAATTCTATTCAATGTTCTCAACAACACCTAGGGGACGTCATATCATCAGAATCTGCGAGTCGACTCCTTGCCATGTTATGGGCAAAACGGAAATAATCGACTCGCTTTGTAATATCCTTGGCGTCGAGATAGGTGGTACGACAAAAGATGGACGTTTTACGGTTGAAGTAAGTTCTTGCCTTGGTGTGTGCGGGGTTGCACCAGCCATGATGATCGATGATGAGGTCTATGGAAATTTAGTTCCAGAAGATCTCAACAAGATCTTTGAACGTTATAAATAGGCCTCAAGGAGGGGATTACTATGGGGTTTTATTATCGTTCACACGTTCTGGTATGTGGTGGCTCCCCTTGTGTGGCCCATGGGTGCTACGCCATACTTAAAGAGATAGAACAGCTAGTTAAAAAAGCTGGGCTTGATCGCGAGATACGTGTTGTCGAAACAGGTTGTTTGGGTCCATGTGATGAGGGACCTATTGTTGTGGTTTATCCGGAAGGAATAGTATATAGCCAAGTTACCATAGAAAAAGTTCGTGAAATTGTAAGCGAACATCTAATTAAAGGCTTTCCTGTAAAAAGATTCCAATATACAGGAGAGATGCCCTCGGTCTCGGCTGATTACAGTAAACGTCCGGATTATTTTCATATTCAAAAACGTGTTGTGCTTGAAAATGTTGGTTTAATTAATCCCGATAGTATTGAAGAATATATCAAACACAATGGCTATGAAGCTGCCGATACAGTTTTTAATAGTTACTCTCCAGAAGATGTTATTGAAATTGTTAAAGACTCAGGTCTTAGGGGACGTGGAGGCGCAGCATTCCCAACCGGTAAAAAACTAGCCATGACAGCCAAAGCGCTATCAGATCAAAAGTATATTATCTGTAATGCCGATGAAGGTGAACCGGGTACTTTTAAGGACAGACTGATTTTAGAAGGCGATCCGCATAAGATCATTGAGGGCATGATTATTTTAGGTTATGCAGTTGGTGCTACCCGTGGTTATGTTTATATCCGTGGTGAATACTATCTATCTATTGAACGGATGGAAAAGGCCATAAGCCAAGCACGTTCTTTAGGGCTTCTCGGCAAAAAACTGTTCGGAACGGATTTCGAATTTGATATTGAAGTTAAAAAAGGTGCCGGCTCCTATGTCTGTGGTGAAGAAACGGCACTTATTGCCTCAATGGAGGGCAAGCGGGGAGAGGCACGCCAAAAACCACCTTATCCTAGCATTTCGGGTTTATGGGGTAAACCTACCGTAGTGGTGAATGTCGAAACAATAGCCAATATACCAGCTATTATTAGATATGGTGCAGCTTGGTATAGAAGTATAGGAACGACTAGTTCACCGGGCACTAAAGTCTTTACCCTAACCGGCAATATTAACAACAAGGGTTTGATTGAAGTTCCTATGGGAATTACTTTAAGGGAAGTCATCTATGGGGTTGGTGGGGGAATTCCCAATGGTAGATTATTTAAACTGGCCCAAACAGGAGGAACAGCTGGTGGTTGTCTGACTGATGCTCATCTTGATCTACCAATGGATTATGAAAGCCTGCAATCGGTTGGTTCTGCTTTAGGATCAGGAGCACTTCTTATTATCGATGATAGTCACTGCATAGTAGATATTGCCTGTTCAATGTTGAACTTTTTTGCCCATGAGTCCTGCGGACAGTGTACTCCCTGCCGCGAAGGCACTACCAGGGTACTACAGATTTTTAATAAACTACGTCAGTTTAAGGCCACTAAAGCCGATCTGGATTTAGCACTGGAATTGGCTCAAGTAATGCAAAGTTCATCATTATGTGCTCTAGGTCAATCGGTGGCGGTTCCTCTTTTTACCATAATGGAGCATTTTAGCGACGAAATTCAGATGCATTTGCATGGAGCTTGTCTAGTTGGGCAATGCCAAAACGGTGTTAATACCCAGGTAGCTAGCACCAGAAGTGACATTGTTAATTGAAAGGAGGTTGAAAAATGTCGGATATTACTTTAACTATAGATGATCAACAAGTACAGGTTGCGCCTGGTACCACTATTCTTGAAGCAGCTCGCAGTGTTGGGATAAATATTCCTACCTTATGCTGGCACGAGGATTTAGGTTCTCCTGCTGTGTGTAGAGTCTGTGTGGTGGAGATTGTAGGTATGCGGACCCTGCAACCGGCCTGCTCGTATCCGGTAGCTTCCAATATGGTGGTATCTACCAATTCGCCCCTTGTTAGGAAAGCACGTAAAATGGCTGTTGAGCTGCTTTTAGCCCATCACCCTGACGATTGTCTGGCGTGTGCTCGCAACCTTCAATGTGAACTGCAGCAACTAGCTTCCGATCTGGGGATAAGAAAAATCCGGTTTGAACGAATTGTGCGTAACTTACCTTTAGACGAATCTTCACCTGCTATTGTACGCGATCCTAATAAGTGTATTAACTGCAGGCGTTGTATAGAGGTCTGCGAGAAGGTCCAAGGAGTAGAGGCACTTTCCATGATAAACCGCTCGTTTGATACGGTTGTTATGCCTGCTTTTGAATTGGGTCTTGCGGATGTGGTCTGTGCCTTATGTGGTCAATGTATTTTGGCTTGTCCTACCGGAGCTATTACCGAAAGAGATGATACCTCTTTGGTTTGGAAAGCTCTCTCTGATCCTACAAAACATGTTGTGGTTCAGACGGCTCCTGCCATCAGAGTCTCTCTCGGTGAGGAGCTAGGTCTAAAACCAGGTTCTATTGTTACCGGAAAGATGGTTGCGGCTTTAAGAAGAATGGGTTTTGATAGGGTCTTTGATACCGATTTTACGGCTGATCTTACCATTATGGAAGAGGGCCACGAGCTGTTGCAAAGATTAATGGGTGGTAAAACACTTCCTCTAATTACCTCATGCAGCCCGGGATGGATAAAATATATCGAGCATTTTTATCCCGAACTTCTAGAACATGTCTCTTCATGCAAATCACCCCAACAGATGTTTGGAGCTTTGGCCAAAACCTACTATGCTCAAAAAGCCAATCTGGATCCAGCCGATGTTTTTGTAGTCTCCGTTATGCCTTGTACGGCTAAAAAATTTGAAGCCCAAAGGCCTGAGATGCATTCCAGTGGATTTAGAGATGTGGATGTGGTGCTTACTACACGCGAATTAGGCCGTATGCTTAAAGAGACCGGCATCAACTTTGAGAGTCTGCCCGCAGAGGATTTCGATTCTCCGCTGGGCATATCTACAGGTGCCGGGGCAATATTCGGCGCTACAGGCGGTGTAATGGAGGCAGCCTTGCGTACCGTTTATGAAGTGGTCACGGGGAAGGAGCTAGCTTTAGAGGATCTTGAGTTTGATGAGGTTAGAGGGCTTGAAGGAGTTAAAGAGGCTACGGTAAATTTAAGTGGAACTGAAGTTAAGGTGGCGGTTGCCCATGGCCTTAGCAATGCTAAAAAAATAATGGATCAGATTAAATCAGGCAAGGCACCTTGGCACTTTGTGGAGATAATGTGTTGCCCGGGTGGATGTGTGGGCGGTGGAGGACAGCCAATTGGTACGGTAATGACTACTCGTGCCGAAAGAGGCAGCGCCCTTTATACTGCTGATCGAGATATGAAGCTGCGTTTATCTCATGAAAACCCCGCTGTAATCGCCCTTTATGAGGAATTTCTCCAAAAACCTCTATCGGAACGTTCGCATGAGCTTTTGCATACTCACTACACCCCGAGAAAGTAAAAAAGCACTAGCTTTAAGTAAATTAATAAAAAATGCAGGTTGCTTAAATGTAACCTGCATTTTTTATTTTAGTTAGCTTGTTAATTACAGATAGGCTCTTCCCACCAGCCATAAGCAATTCTGCCGCTGCTTGCTACCTCCGGTGTTTCCGGATTGGATAAGAAAATGAGAAACGAACCTCCCGGCGGGAAGATAAATTTGCCTTGTTCATCGTCTACTAAGGTGGATTCAGGTTGCCCTCGGCGTACAAAAGCCTTTATACCGCCCAGAGGCTCCCCAGAGACATTGACAGCATATTCCAATTTTACTTTGGGAATAGGTGGGGGATAGAAAGCGAGGTTAGAAGGGGTAACCAAAGGGGATTCCAAAGGTGTTCCCGGAGGGTTGGTATTAAACCAGATTTGAGCGCGAAACGTAGTTTGTGATACATCACTAACAGTCCAGACCGTTACATGTAAATTAACACCGGAATTAATCGGATTATATAATCTTGCCCAAGCATTTTTTCCCTGGCCAAAAGCCAAATTATCAGCATAACCGACATAATACTTGCCTTCCAGAGATTTGGCTAAGTTTATAGGTATTGAAACAATGTATTGGAGAGCCGGTTTATATATGGCAGGCTTGGGCTGACCAAATACCGGACAACACTGATAAGCTTTAGGATTAATTAAACTAAAAACAGGTTCGCTACCGCATTTTGAGCAACAGGAACTGGTATCTAGATCCATAACATCACTCCATTTTATTCAACTCTGTTATTAGATTATTCTCTGTAAGCCAGAGGGTGTGGCCAGATTTAAATAGAGATAAAGGGCTTGGTTTTTGAGTAAGAGCAAAGAAAACTGTAAGCTTTTTGATCAAAAAAACCGCTGCATTTAGGTGCAGCGATTTAATTATGACTATAAAAAGTAGGGTAAGCTCTTAGGTATTTCTTTGGAAGTGGTTTACAGCAAAAATGCCAAAAGCAACTAAAGCTAAGGCTAGTATTACTGATAAACTTAAATGTTCATTAGGTAAAAAAGCGGCGGAAAGAATTGCTCCCGAAACCGGAATGACAAACCTGATTAGGGTTACTTCACCGGCTTTATTGTATTTTAGTAGAGTATACCAAATGGAAAAAGCTGTGGCTGACAAGAAAGCTGAATAGATTAACAATATCCAAAACAAGGGAGTAAAAGTTAGATGAGTTTCATATACTCCCTGGAGTGCTCCGGGGAGGCCGGAAATAAGAAGAAGCAAAGAACCAAACATTAGTTGATAGGCATTCACTAAAACCGGATGTAGATTGCCTGTCAACTGCTTAGCTTGGAAGGTCCCAAGAGCACTGGTTAATCCAGCTAAGACTAGAAAACCCTCTCCACGCCAAGAAAGATCCCAGTTAAAACCATGGGTATAAGGTTGCCAGTTGATTATTATTATTCCGGCAAAGCCAGTGATTAGGCCAAGAACTTTACCCAAATTAAGACGATCATTTTTATACAAAAAATGTGCCATTAAAACTACAAAGAAGTTACCGATGGAATTTAACACAGCACCTTTTATACCAGCAGTGTAAGCTAAACCGTTATAAAAGAAAAAGTATTGCAAACCGGTTTGAGTCAGTCCTAAAAAAAACAAAGGACGAATCCAGTGCTTTTCTAGGGTTAGTGGTTGCTTGAAAACTAATTTTAAAAGTACAAACAAGAGAAGGGCAGCTAGGAAGAATCGCCCTCCGGCAAGTAATAAACGACTCGAAACATCATCTGGTCTAAGCTCTAGCTGGGCATAGGTTACCTTTAAAACAGGGAAGGCGCTTCCCCAAAGAATACAGGCAATAACGGCCATTAACACTACAAAATATTTTTTAGTCCAAATAGTTTTTTGTACCATTTTTAAGCTCCTATTCAATCTCTAACCAGGAGGTTTTATTTTTAGTCTCTTCCCAGGAATTAGCATTATTAATCTTGACCACAGAAATATAATGGCTTTGTTAATAAATTGGTGGGGTTGTCCAGAAAATTGGAAAAACAGCAAGCTTAAGTTGCCATATTACCGGTTAAATAATTATTTCATAAGATTGCGCTGTTTAGAAGGTGAAATACCAAAATGATTCTTAAAAGCCAGCGATAGGTGGGAAGCACTTGAAAAACCAACCTTGGCTGCAATTACTTCTAAGGTTAGATCTTCATATTTTAACAGCTGTTTGACCATCTTTAGGCGATATAGGGTTCGAGCCTGGTAGGGAGATATACCGGCCTCTTCTTTATAGCGATGAGCAAGGGTTGAGGTGCTGATATGAAGTTTGGTGGCAATATCCTTAAGAGTCAGCTGTTTTTCTAAGTTGCTTTGGAGTTCTAAGTTAACCTGTTCCACAAAGGGACTTTCGGATAGTGCTGTAAAGGGGACTATAATCCTACCGGCTTTTGTATCCTTGGCAAGATAAAGATAATCTATAAGTGCCATTAATAAACCACAAAGCGCAAAGTTAGCTTTACTATCTGAATAATTAACAAGAGCCACCATTTTTTCCAAGAGACCAGCGATCAATCCGGCCGGATCTAAAAAAGCCAAAAAAGGTTTACCGGCCATTACTTCCTCAAGTTTAGGTATTTTTGCAGGGCCAAAGACAACAAAACGACCGCTTGTAATCTGTGAAAAAGCAGGCTTTTCAACATATACAGTGCCAGGGGCATAAAGATGGACACTGTCTTTTTGTCTTAGAATATTTTGCCCATTAACTTCAACATAGGCATCGCCTTTAAGCATGAGATCCAGGGCCCAAAGCTGATGGCGGATAGGTCCCTGATTATATTCAAAAGACATTTTAATTTCACAGACATCGTGAGGCAGAGTTATGGTAGGCAATGCGAGATTAGTCACTTGACCACCTTTTATATATGGCATCTCAATAAACTCCTTACAGGGTTTTTATTCTAAGGGTTGGTAATGGAGCCATCAACGCAAGAAAACCATGCAGTTATTAATTCATATAAGGCTATTAGGGTTGTCCAAAATTTAGTGCTTAATTATATTTTAACATTTAAAAAGTCCAAAGGGTTTCTTTGGGACATCTAATTCGCCAAACTCAGTCGTTTAACAATATTTTAACCGTTTGATGATGAGATTGTTTAGTAACTTTACTCCTTTATTGCTACGCATTTTCTAACTGTTCAGTGGCTTTCTGGTTATCTTTAGCTGACAGATTCTTTGCAGGATTCGATAACTTTTCAACACGGTTTTTACTGTACGAGAGCAAGAAGAACATCTACAATAAAAGAGGTTTCCGATTTTCTTAATATCAGAAACAAGATTAAACCCCTAACAGCCAGAATGCTTTTTAAAAATAAAAAGGATGAAAACTATGAAAAATGAATTAACCGTTTCAATACCGCTTAACGAAAGAAATGATCTTATTAAAACGAGAACTTATATTCAAACTGCAATTGATAGATGTCATAACCTTGGGGGGGGTAGTGTTTTTATTCCCTCCGGCAAGTACCTGACAAGTTCAATTGAGATTAAAAGCCAGGTAACATTGTGTCTCGCTTCAGATTGCTTTTTAATATCTCCTGTTGAGGCAGATCAATTTAACCCCCTCCACCTGAAGCAAAATGATCTTTCAATAAACACACCGGAGCTTGGTTATGCCATGATCTATGCCCAAGATAGCTGTGATATAGGAATAGAAGGTGGTGTAATTATAGGTTGTGGTGAGGCTTTTTGGACACCGATGCAAGAAATTGGCGAATTGTGGTGTTCAACTCCACCTAGGTACTATGCCAAGCCCTTTCGTCCCATGACTTTGCTACTAAAAAACTGCCAAAATATCAGCATAAAGTCATTAGTTATACAGGATTCACCGGCTTATTCAGCCTGGCTACTTTCTTGCCAAAATGTGCATTTTCAAGCTTGTCGGGTTGAAAATAATTTCTATGGTCCCAATACGGATGGTTACCACTTTAGTTCCTGTTTTAATGTCTTAGTCGAAGACTGTTATTTTCAAACCGGTGATGATTCCTTGGCAGTAGACGGGAATGATTCCGGGTTTTCTAAAGGTACTGTTATTCGCAATTGTACCTTTAATTCAGCAGTAAATGTGTTAAGAATATATACGGGTTTGGACAGTTTTATAAAAGACGATGGCAGTTTTTATAAAGTTAGAGATGTAAAAATATCCCATTGTAAAGTGTTAAACGCAGCCGGTGTAGTCAATGTGACTGCTCAATACGGACAGATCGAAGATATTGTCTGTGAAAATTTAGATGTTACCTTAGAGCAGGAAGGGACTCCGTTTTTTCTGATGACAGATCGTGGCTCAATCAGCAAGGTTACGATCAAAGATTGTAGGGTAAGAGCCAACGGAGTGGCTACCTTTATTGGCACCAAAGAAGATTGGATTAGTGATGTGATCCTAAAACAGCTAAATTATCTAATTAAGCCTAAAAAAAAGCTCTATGAGCTCGATATCCCAGACCCTATCCCCAACTATGGCCAGCACCATTTTGCACCCTGTAACCTTTATCTGCGCTATGTAAGTAATATAGAAATTAGTGATGTGATTATTAACTGGGAATACAACCCGGTCTTTAGCCAATCATTTAGTGCTGTTAAACTAAGATTCGGAAAGGATATTCTCATAAAGAACTTAAAAGCTACAGCTTACAACTCAAAGGGCAACTTACCTACAATTGAGGTTAGTAATAGTAAAGCAGTTAATGTAATCTAGTTAAAATTTGTCGAGTATTATATTTATTAAAAAAGCTGGAAACCTTTTGTTTCCAGCTTTTTAATATTAAGCCAAGGCTAAGATGGGCCGGCAAGCAGCGAGGAATTTACTTTTTCTGTTCATCCAACAGTTTTTTAATGTAGCGATCATATTCAACTAATTTTCTTTTAATCTCCACGTTATGCTCAGCGGCAGCTTCACGAATGGCTTTTTCCGGGTCAACTCCCTGAAGAATAACTTTTTGGGCAGCCATCTGTAGATAACGGCGACGGTGTTTAGGAGCTACCAGCCCATATCTAAAACCGGTACCGGTACTTAAAGCTACGGAAAATGTCTCTAAGGCCTCTTTGGGAAGAGGGATTTTATTAACAGAACCATTGTTTGAAGGTAAAAATAGGGCTCCCTTGATTTGAGTCATAATTTTATTGGCAATAGCCAGTTGAGTTTTTTCAGCTGTTATCCATTTGATAAATTCCCAGCTTTGATTTTTCTTCTTAGAGGAAGTAAAGATACCAAGCGCACAACCTCCGGCTCCGCTGATGCGATTTACTTGTCCGCCTACTTTAGTACCAAGGACTTGAGTCATACTCCATTTGCCGGCAATTTGGGGAGCACTATAGGTAAGGTTTTGGTAAAATTCCGGATACTGAATTACCATGGCTAAATCTCCGTTAACAAAAGCCTGAAAAACAGGGATCTCCTTGGGAATTTTATATTTGGTATAAAGATCGGTATATTCTTTAAATGCCGCAATACATTCCGGTGTGTCATAACCGGATTTGGTCAAGTCAACATTATAGTCATCGGCACCTCTTTGCCACATAAACATATAAACATCGGCATAGAGAGTTTCAGTTAAAAACCATTGCAAAGAAAAGTTGGTGTTATTGGCCTGGAGTTTTGGCAATACCTGTTTTAGTTCGTCCCAACTGCTAAGAGATTGAATACCTAAGTTTCTTAAAATATCATCTCTTTGATACAAAGTTGATACTGAAGCAGTATAAGGGATACCAAAAGTTAAACCTTTGTATTGTAAAGAAAGGTAAAAACCAGGATAGGTTCTGGCATAGACTTCCTTAAAATTAGGCATCTTGGTAAGATCGATCATAGCTCCTCTTACACCTAAATCTGGCAAGAACAAGGATCCAGAACCACATACATCAGGAGCGTCACCGGAGGCTGCTGCCATTAAAAAGCGATTTTCAAAATCGCCCCAGGAAAGGTTATTGTATTCAACCGCAATTCCGGTTTGGGCAGTAAACTCACTTTCGGTTAAAGCTTTGATAATGGCCATCTCTTCGTTGGGATGTCCTGTTAACCAGACTGAAATTTTATCAGCTGCGTTAATAACTACAGTAAAGACAAAAAGTAGCAGTATTAAAACCAAGGTACATTTAAAAAACCGCATGTTATCACTCCTTAAATCTTCAAATAAAAAATTAAATCTCATCTAATTCGTCTTGCTTTTTAGAGAAATTAGCAGTCAATCTAAAGGTTATTGTTTCATTAACTCCTTATTAATTCTTGCCTTTTCAGATAGGATTATGTACTTAGGAAAAAAGATAAAATAGAAAGAGAAAAAAAGTGTGAATAGATTCTCCTAATAAAAGAGTAACGGAAAAATAAGGCTGTGAGAAGTCTTAACACTGCTTAAAGCATATAAAAAACTGCAAAAATAGCTTGGGATCATAAGCGGAGTTTAAACCAGACGAAGTTTTAAGACTTACAGTAGCGGGTAAGATAACTTATATTAAAAAAAGGTTAAGAGCGTCTTTTAGATGAGCAACTAAAGCAGGTTAGTAGGCATACTATAATCATTAAACGAGTGGAGGAAGAACTTTTTTTCTACCTCATTATACCTGATAATACTGACAGAGCAGCATTCAAGTGGAGCCCCTAATTGGAAACGTTTAATCTGTGGTATTCCTAGAATTCCACAGATAATAACCCTGATAGTACCTCCATGAGACACAATCGCAACAGATGAGGCTTTGCTTTTAGCAATAGCATTCAGTGCAACGCTACAACGTTTCCAAACATCCTGTCCACATTCTCCACCAGGGTATCTTATATCATCTTTATGGAGCTTCCATTCAGCAAAGCGCTCCGGGAAACTATCCCATGATGACAAATGAATTTCACCCATGTTGATCTCTCTGAATGCATTATCAATATTGACGTCACATTTTATACAACTATTTATTATATTAGCCGTCTCAACCGCTCTGATAAGGTCGCTGCAGTAAATGGATTCAATACCTTTTCCTGCAAGCTTCTGTGCAAGCTGCTTTGCTTGTTTTTTGCCATGGTCTGTTAACGCTGGGTCAGGGCAACATTTTTCCGGATTATAGTTATCAAGAGAGCTATGGTAGGACTCTCCGTGTCGAATAAGTAATATATCCATGCTTAGTTCACTCCTTTAAATATAAAGCTATGCATATTGTGTCAATCAAATACACAATGTTTTTTTAAAAGCCATACCACATGTTTCAACAATCAGTTTGCTCATACTCTTTTCTGCAACTTCCAAATATGTTTTAAACTCATAGATAAATCTAAATACTCAAGTTTTTGCTAAAAAAGAAGTGATTTTAGGGCGCGCAAAGAGCCACGAAAAAGCCATCATCTGCAAAGTGATTTCCGGCACACCAATTAAGGGATTATAACTAAAGGTGGTATATAAAAAACCTTCAATAGAACCTGGGCCGGTAATAACAGCCCCAATGCTTGTAAGGACATAAAGCAGCCAAAATAACTTCACCAACCATACTTGGAAGTATAGATAAACGATCTAATGGGGTAGATGGAAAGTGCAAGTAAAGCACCTCTAAAAATTTGCACTAGGGGTGCAAGTCTAACAGAAAGTGCATCAGCCGGTTTCATGACCGTACTTAGAACAGGATCGCTTACAAAAATATCGAAGTAGTTACTTAGGAGCATAAACACTATTCCAAAAAACAAATAGGTGAGCGTGTGTATTATTGCAAAGCGAAGGGTAAAGCGCAGGAGTGGATTTTTTTAACACTTCGTTGGCCATTAAGACACAACCTTTCTAAAAAACTTTTTTTTTCAAGCTAAACAAATATTCTTATTGCACCTATTCGACTAAAATAGATAAAATCCTTGAAATTTTGGGTTTTTAAATGCTAGTTAGATGGGGGTGATTTACAGCGAAAATGATTTAAAAAACAGGGGTGATTGTACTGCCATTTAATAGGCGAGAAAAAAACCGGATTCAAGTTGTAAAAGGCGATCTTACCAAGATGAAAGTAGAGGCCATTGTTAATGCTGCCAACCCTAGCCTTCTTGGCGGCAGCGGGGTTGATGGAGCTATACATAGAGCTGCCGGGGAAGAATTGCTCAGAGAATGTCAAACTCTTGGTGGTTGTAAAACAGGACAGGCTAAAATAACCAAAGGTTATCTTTTGCCAGCCAAATATGTCATTCATACCGTCGGGCCTATTTGGCAGGGCGGCCAAAACAATGAAGCTGAGTTACTTGAAGTCTGCTATGCTAATTCGATTAAGCTCGCAGCTGAAAATAATATCAAAACGCTCGCCTTTCCTGCTATTAGCACGGGTGCTTATGGTTATCCTCTTAAAGAGGCAACTGCAATCGCTTTTAAAACCATAACAAATAGGTTGTTTTTTTATCCTGATGATATTTTACAAAAAGTTTATTTGGTCTGCTTTGATAGATTGACTTATCAATGTTATCTAGACTTCTGGAAATACTATTAACTTTTTCAAAGCCAATTGAGTGTTTACTGAGGGAGGTCTTATTAATGAAATTAACCCTAAAAACCGTACTATTAATTTTCTTGGCTGCAGTTGTTTTAGCCCCGATTAGCTTTTCTGAAACTACATTCAACAAAGAACTTGATGAAATTGTGGGTGGTAAAATGCAAGAATTCCCAAAAGATAACTTATTTAATTTAAATCAGCTTGAGACTGTAGGTGGCAAAAACAAGCCTATACCTTTTGAATATAGCTTATTTTTCAACTACGCTACAGCAGGACCGGTTATTCCGGCTTTAAGTCAAAATTATATACCTCAGGGACTTACCTATCTGCCGGAAAAGAATTGGCTTATAGGCACCATCTATGCGAATCAAAAAAATACACCCACGGTTTTATTTGTAATAGATAATAGTTCAGGAAAACTCATTAAGGCTTTTAACTTATATCTAGATAGTGAAACAATCTATACCGGACATGCCGGTGGAGTAACTGTAAGTGCAAGACACCTCTGGATTGCTTCTGATGCTAAAGTCTATCGGTTTGACTTGGATGAGGTTGTTGGTCAAGCTTATAACTCCAAATTAATTGCCAAATCTATTCACGATGTAGAGACTAGGGCGTCGTTTATCAGTTACCACGAAGGCTATCTTTGGGTGGGTGAGTTTACTTTGGAAAAAAGCCATGCCGATTACTTAAAATATCCTCATAAAGAATCTCACCATATAAAAAGCAGTTCCGGCAATGAATATTTAGCTTGGACAGTAGGTTATCGTCTGGAAGATGATAATTTCCCAGCAGATGGCCATCCGGAGGGTATTTTAGCCCATATAAACAAAATACAGGGGTTGGCTTTTTCAGAGGATGCGATCTATTTAAGTCAGTCATATGGTCGTGCTAATAACAGTTATCTTTATGGTTTTAATAACATTCTTAAAGATAAAGAAGATTTAGCGGTTAATCTTAACGGCAAAAAGGTACCCCTTTGGTTTTTGGAGTTAAATAAAAAGCCAAAGAAAGTCACCCTGCCACCTCTGGCAGAGGGAATTGTTTTAGCCGAAGATAAGCTTTATATAATGTTCGAATCTGGTGCGGATAAATATCGAACTGCCACTAATAAATACCCCCTGGATAGGATTTATCTTCTTTCAACTGCAATTATGGCTAAATAATATCTTTGAGTATCTTAGGTAATTGAGGTTAAAGCAACTTTTATTTAGCTACTGTACAAAAGGAGATGATACTCATATGAACTATATTTATGTAGGCATTATATCTATTTGTATACTAATTGTAAGTAGCCTGTTAGCTAAAAGATCAAAAAAAGGACGAAAAGTATTTATAATACTCTCGTCCGTCTATAGCATTGTCTATTTATTCTGGCGGGCATTTTTTACGCTTCCTACGGATTCAATGATAAATTTTATCTTCGCCTTTTTGTTATTTATGGCCGAAGCTATTGGGCATATTCAGTCTTTAATATTTAAGGTATTGTTTTGGGAAGATTACAAAGAACCACAGGCATCTTTGGATTCGTTTTTAGAGCTTCCAACGGTCGATATTTTGATCGCTACTTACAATGAACCGGAGGAATTGCTTAAACTGACAGCTATAGGTTGTATAAATATTGATTATCCGAAGGAAAAAGTAAATATTTTTCTCTGTGATGATGGGAGACGCCAAAAGGTTAAAGAACTGGCAGACCAATTAGGTATAGGTTATATTACCAGAACTGATAACAAGCATGCCAAAGCTGGGAATATAAATAACGCCTTAACTAAAACAAAAGGGGAAGTTATTCTGCTTTTAGATGCAGATATGGTTCCCCATCCTAGAATCTTAAAAAGAATTCTACCTCAATTTACAGATCCCGAAGTTGGCTTTGTTCAAACCCCGCAAGTTTTTTATAACGCCGATCCTTTCCAATATAATCTGTATATGGAAAACTACATCCCCAATGAGCAGGATCTCTTTATGCGCAAAATTCAAGCTGGCAAAGCCAGATATAACGCTGTTATGCATGTGGGTACAAATGCCGTATTTAGAAGGACTGCTCTTTTTGAAATTGGTGGAATTCCCTATGGAAGTATTACTGAAGATATGTTAACAGGGATGCTTTTGCAAAACAAAGGTTATAAATCGGTTTTTATTAAAGAAACTTTAGCCTTGGGTTTATCTCCCGATAAGTTTAGTGATTTGGTAAAACAAAGAGATCGTTGGGCCCGCGGTAGTATTCAAATTGCCAAAAAGTGGCGGATCTGGAATCTACCGGGCTTAAGTTTTATGCAAAAACTTTTATATACTGACAGCATCGTCTATTGGCTTTATGGTTTAAGAAAAATGTTTTTTATTATTATCCCCTTGCTGGTTACCTTTTTTGGGGTAAGTGTTTTAAATGCAGAGCCTTTAAAACTAATGGCATTTTTCTTGCTGGGTAATTTAGCTTCTATAATGCAGTTTAGAAGTCTTTTTAAAAGTGATCGCTCTATGGCCTGGGCCCATATCTATGATACGGTTTTAGCACCTTTTGCTTCCTGGGCAGTTATTAAAGAACTATTCCTTCCGGATACTAGGTTTATTGTAACACCAAAAACCAGAGAAGAAGATAAGGGAGGACTTAATCTTAAATTAGCTCACCCACATATTATTGTTCTTCTTTTAAATCTAATAGCAACAGCCTTTATTCTAAGCCATATATTTAGAACTGATGAAATAACGTTGGATTTATATACCATAAACCTCTTTTGGATTATCTATAACAGCTTAGGCTTAATTGTGGCCATACTGGTTACAATTGAACGACCACGAATTAGAAGCAAAGAACGTTTTACTACCGATTTAAATGCTGAAATATGCTGTGAAACAGAAATTGGATGTTGCATGGAGGGAAAAATTCTTGATATTTCCGAAGGCGGACTTAGAGTTGGTTTTACAAAACCTGTTTCTCCTCAAATCGGTGATATAATTAAAGTTAAATCAGAGGATTTAGGTAATTTAGCCACCAAGGTTACCTGGAAACAAAGTAATGAAATAGGTTTGCAATTTATTAATCCTGAGACTGTAATTGCCCAAATAATAACTATAATGTTTCAGGATGAAGCAAAGTATCGCGGGACAATAGACAGTAAATACGATAATTTTTATGAGATATTATTCTACGAGTTAAAAAGACCATTGCCTAAACAATTACCGCATATCAATCATTATAAGAAGCCAAATTAGATCTCAAAAACCACTATTACAAATGAAATTATAAATGACACCATAGCTTATAGAAAGAAATCGCATGTAAAAACTAAATTGAGATTAAATATAAATTTCTCAAATAGAATCAGCCAGGAAATCGATTTGGGATTACCGAAATAAGATAAAAAGAAAAGTCCAGTAGAACAAAAGACAGTTGTTATTTTCAAAAGTTAACTATTAAACGGGGGCTTGAGATTAAATGAGTTTGTCGGATAAATGGCCAATAATAGTGCCGGTTATTTTATTCCCAATTCTAATTGTCATGAGTTGTGCCCACGCTTCAGCTAGTTCGTTTATAGCTGATGGTTATACCTGTAGTTTAGAAGAGTGTACCTACATTGCAGGTACTACCGAAATTTATGTAAGCGGTGGGGAAGGAGATAGCTTTACACTTAAAGTAGATGGTAAGACACTTCATCCTAATGAAGATTGTAAACCTGAAATCCGTTTCTTATATCAAGGCGGCGATGGTGTTGAAGGGCGGGATATTAAAACCGATGCTACCTCCAATGCTGCCAATAAAATTAGTATAAATAATAAACTCCTAGGTCGCTTTCCAAGCGACGGTTCCATAGGTGTTGGTATCAGAACCAGTAGAGTTAAAAGCGGCGAAAACGCTGTTACGGTTATTATCGGCGGCTTTTTTGGTGATGGTCCCTATGATGAAAAAAAACCCCACGGTCAGGGTTCTGGCAATCAAGGCAAAACCAAAGATGACTTTCTACTTAGTAATGTTCACTTTGTGCTGCCAAATGGACAGAAGGTTATTCCGGATGGGTTTGTCTCTTATAAAGCTAAAGCTGTGGGCTCGACGGAGAAGGTAATCCAGCGATATAAGCCATATCCATTCAAAGAAGATGAGAAGTTCTGGGTCGGTGATGGCTGGGGAAGTTATGATACCTGGGCTGGCAATACCACCGATAAAACCATTATTAATTCGGTAGATAAAGGCCGCTATGATATTCCCTATAAAGTAGATTTTCTCTTAAATTATGAAAAACCAGATTCTGAAGCGATCTTCGAATTAGACACCAAAACCTATAAAGATGGTCCGCATATGTTTGAAGTGTTTGTAGGCGAGAACTGTGTCTTTAGAAAAGAGTTAATTATAGATAATTCCTGGCCGGTTGTTACCACCAATATTAAAATGCAGCAAAATATTGAAAATGGTTTTATCTTAGAAGCAACCTTTGGTGATGAAGTTTCCGGTCTTAAAACCCATCTTGCCCGTTTAGAAGGTCAAGAGATTGGTAATACTCCCAATCTAAAAACTAAGCTGGCTAATTTAAAACCTGGCGTGCATAGTTTGATTTTTGAAGCCAGTGACATAGCTGGCAATACCATCTATCAAAGTTTTTATTTTAATGTTGTGGAAAATGCAATACCCGATTACCGAATTTCAACCACTGAAGATGGGAGTTTTTCCTTGTTGGCTGATAGCCAAAAAAGGTACCAAGTGGTTTTTTATGAAGCTAATCCGCTTGAGTACACCTCTTACTATGGTACCTTTGATGGGTTAAAAACTCAATCAAAACGGACTTTTGATATTCTAGGGACAGTATTAGGAGTAACTACCAAAGCGGTTTCAGCTTTGCCGTATCATGCCTTCGAGGTTGATGTACATGGTGTCAAAACGCCAAATATTAAGCTGTCCTATCAAGGTGAAACCCTAGAAGGCGAGCGCCTAGCCTTAAAAGCGTTCAATCAAAAAACCTTAACCTGGGATACCTTAGCTACAGGTATGGGCAAAGTTAATCTTTTAGCCGAGGTAGATCTTGACAGTTACGCCAAAGAGGGCAGGCTCCGAGTTATGGCCGTTACTGATTATATCACCAACGGGAGCGATACTCTCTTGTGGATTACAGATCCCCAACATTACACCAAGTTTTCCGATTTAAATAAGTTCTATGATCAGATGCATCAATATGCAGCCGATGAGTATTTAAAAGGGAATATTGGGTATCTAATCAATACCGGGGATTTGGTAGATGATGCACCTAGCAGTCTACTAGCCCCAAATCAGTGGGAGATAGCAGATAAGGCCATTAATTATGCCGAAAATATGGGTGTACCAAGCGGTGTTGTAACCGGAAACCATGATACCGGTAACTTCCCTTCGATGGATTATAGTCTCTTCTTTCAATACTTCGGTGCCGATCGCTACCGTACCAAACCTTATTATGGAGGCAGTTTAAATAACAATGCTTGCCATTATGATCTGGTGACTATCGGCAATCATGATCTTGTAGTTTTGTATTTAGGTTATGGTGTGGAAGGAACACCTGAGACTATTGCCTGGGCCAATCAGATACTGAAGCGCTACAGCCATCGCAACGCCATTATCTGTACCCATCAGTATCTTTCAGCTACTACCGGTGGCTATGATACCAACTCGCGGGCTAAAGAGATCTATAACGAAATTGTTCTGCCCAATGAAAACGTGAAACTGGTTTTATGTGGTCACAATCATGGCAGTATTAAACTGGAAAAGAAAATTGCTAACCGTGTCGTTTATGAAATACTTTCTGACTATCAGTTTATTCAACTGATGCCGTATTCTTATTATAACGGTAATAGGCACTACCAGGGGAGTGTCCCGGATTGCAATGGAGAAGGCTATCTCCGCTCCATGACATTTTTCGGCAATCTGGTTAAGACTAAGACCTTTTCTCCTGTGACAGGAGGTAAAAACCCCTTTGGCATGCGTGATGAGTTTGATATTACTCTAGACTTCCAACCCCCCAAACGTCAGCTAACCACCTATGCTTTTGCGGCTGTGGAAGTAGGAAGAGAGATAGAAACGGCGACTATTGAGGGAGGTAAGGACTATCAAAGCCGGTATACTGGTAGTGCTAAGGCTTTGGTGGCAGCTATTTCTACCTCTAGCAGTACTGTTTTTACAGCCCCCCTGCAATTTAATCTGGCTAAGCCCCAAAATCCGAAAATTCTGTTAACTCCAGCCGATCTCTATAATCTTGAGGTATTAGTAACTGAAGCTAAAGCTTTAGATAGTTTAGACTACCTTAAGGATTCATGGGCCAATTTAGAGAGCAGTCTAAGGGCAGCCGAGATAATTTTGATTTCGTCTAACCCGAGCGAGGACAGAATTGCCAAGGCGTATCACGATCTCTTTGTAGCTAAGACCGCTTTACAACCCAAGGGGGAAACAATACTCGATCCTGATGATTTGCAGGTTTTATATGAATACCATCTGGATCTGGATAACTGGGTTAACTCCAATGGTCCGGTAAACCTTAACGCTAACGGTTCTTATCTTTTGGCTACCAAAACAGAAAGTGGGCTAATAATTGAAAAGACCTCTAATGCTCCAAACGGTTGGCCACAGATGAAATACAATAGTAGCCCTGTTACAATTACTCCGGCAGATGGTAAAATCTATCTCTACCTAGATATCGATGCTTCTAGCCCCTGGGTTTTGTATCCGATTGTAAAACAGAATAGAAGAACAGCCAATTTCCGTCTCAATTATGTTATTGAGGGTCTGGGCAATATAGAATCTGATGGTGGTCCAGGTGTATTTAAGGGCGTCTTTGATATTACCGAAGCCTTTAAGAAATATCGTTTTGATCTGACTCAGCCTCTAGAGATAACGATGATGATAAATGCTGTTCCGGGACCGGTTGCCATAAAACGTCTAGCCATTATGACTAAAAAATAAAACCAAAACAAACTTAATAACTGCACAAAAAAGGAAGCCGGTGGTAAAAACCCAAGGCTTCCTTAAATATTGACTATAGATTTCTATTTAGCGTAGGCTTAAAGGCAAAGCCTAAGAAGATGGCGCCGTCAAATTAGGGAAAAAGGGATGCAACTGACATCTATCTCCTTATAGGTTGGCAATATATTTACTAAATTCTTTTAATTTTCTTTGAATCTCTTGTGTGGAATCCTTTGCAGCTTGTATAAGTGCATCTTCAGGGCGGGCATTTTGAAAAAGAACACTAGAAAAAGCAAAGTCAATATAACGATCTGCAACATAGCCTCCTACAACTGCTCTTTGCATCTTACAGGCAGCTAAAGCTTTCCGAGCCACATCCAGTTGTTCTACAGGAAAGATAGATTTATCAATAGAATCTCTGGTTGAAAAAAAGAGATGCCATTTCGCTGGGGTTTCTAAGGCGAGCTTAGAGAATTTACCTATAAACTGTGGAGAAACCACCCACTCTAAAAACTTCCAAGCCGCTTGTTTCTTTTTAGAACTAGAGGTAATAGCCCAAGTAAGCATCTTGCCGGTATTCGTGTGATCAATTGAGCCATCTTTTTTCTTGTGACCTGGCATCTGAGCGATATCCCAGTTACCTTCGATCTGAGGTGCGACATAGAACCTTGAATAATACCAGTTTTGATAGATTTGAATAGGAGTAGAGCCATCGGTAAAGGTCTGGTACCCGGGATCTTCTAAAGGAAATTTATAATCTTTAAATAAAGAGATGAATTCTTTAAACGCTTCAATGATCAGAGGATGGTCTAAATTGGAAGCAGTACCATCTGTTGTATAGATATCGGTACCTCTTTGAAAAACAAACGGCAGGAATCTTGTTGTTGTACGTGCAGCCTCGTCACCCTGGTAGTCATAATAGATATCCATATTTCTAGCTTTTAATTTACCGGACAGATTTTTTAATTCATCCCAAGTTTTGGGAAACTCGGCACCAATTTCTTTGAGTATATCGGTGCGATAGTATGACCAAGTCCAATTAACCTCACCAGGTAGCGCAAAAACAGAATTCTTATAGGTTAGTTGCCTCATAAGTCCCGGGTGCATTTGCTCTAGGACCTTATTAAAATTAGGCATATTATTGATTTTTTGTAAAGCTCCACGCACACCTAGTTCAACAATTTGGTTGGAAAAAAGTTCAACAACGTCAGGAGCATCATTACCTATAACCGCAAGCAGTAACTTAGTGGTTATATCGGCCACAGGTGCACTCTGAAATTCCACTTGAATTCCAGTTTTGGGTTCAAAGTCTTCTTTTACCATTTGCCTAAGGATTTGTCCTAAAGCTCCGTCATACCAAACCCAAACAGTAATCTTTTCAGCAAAAACCCCAGTAGCTAACATTAGGACGAGTAAAATACAAAACGCTTCGGAAAAATGATTTTTACACCACACATGATCTCCTCCTTTTAAGGTTATAATACCTATTCCTTAATTAATAGGCTATTCCTGTTAGTCTTCCATTGAAAAAAACGATGGGAAATTTATTTGTAAATAAAGTAGGTAATCAAGCTTTGAAAAATCCAACGGAAAAGAGGTGGTTTTAGCTAACATCTGCTTTAGATACCGGAAATGTTTTTTTAGGGGTGAGTCTTAAAAGAACCAGTTCACTTAACCACTTCAAAAAAACAGTACTAACAGTAACTAAAACAGCTATTACCAAGAGGTTTACAATTTTTAGAGAGGTCAAGTTAAGCAGAGAAAACGGTCCTAAAATAAAAATTTGGTGGGTTAAGTAAATCTCATAGGAATAAAAAGCTAGAGTCCTTATAGCTGTGGCTGTTTTGGGGAGAGTTTCCCAGTTAATCTTGGAAAAAAGTAAGTACATAGTAACAAACAAAAAGCTTCCTAAAAAGAATTTTGACCAGGGAACATATCTTACAGGGAGTTTATTTACGGGCGAGAGGTGTTCAAAGTAGATTCTAATAAGAGTGGTTACTGCAGTAGTAAGCCCTAGCCCGATAACAAGTTTTCTGGGAATTTGGCCTTGATAGCGACAGGAAATAAAGAAAGCCAAGACAAAGGTGGCTATCCCAGCTGCATATGAAAAGGGTATCCAAGTGGCTGTTTCCAGCCGATGTAATATATAAAAGAAGGCTCCCAGGCCAAGATAAAAAACACTTGCGCTTAACCTGCAAGAGATATTTCTAAGATAACTTAAAAAAATTGCCGTAACATAACAGTAAATGATAAGAGATAAAAACCAGAGGTGTTCTATCCCAGTCACGTTTATATTAAAACCGATAGTTCCAAATAGATACTTAGGAATTTGTTTTAACCCGATATTAAGACTGCCAGTGTAGTAGTAAAAGATGGGCAACACTAGAAGCAGAAAAAGCCAATAGGGGATGAGAATCCGCGTTAGCCTTTTTTTGAGAAATACAAGCTTGTTGGTATAGTCAGAGTGGGCTAGCAAAAAACCGGACATAAACAAAAAAATGTGGACACCCACATTAATCCACCAGGCTAAAAAGTGGTTATAACCTTGCATGACATGACAAGAGATTATCATTAAGGTTGCAATAGCTCTGATTGTAGAAATAGCCAAGCTTTGGGAAGCATTTAATTGAAATAGCTTATCGCTCATTTGCGTCTCACTCCTTAGATTAGGATCATTCGGCTAGGGCTTTTAAGCTCCTTTTTATTTAGTTAAATACTTAGGATAGTCTATTATAAACAGAGAGCGAACCTTCCACTCGGAGAAATATAACGGAATAAGGCTTGAAGGCTTACTGACAAAGTAGAGTAAGAAGCTATATTTACATGTATCTAAGCTTAACAAATAAACAGTTCTTATTTTTGGCTAAAGGATTGATTCTCCAGGAAAGAAAGGGTATGCTAAAGCTAATCTTTATTCTGCGATTATTCATTCATGCTTCATAGAGAACGAAAGGAGTTGTTGTTTTATGACTATTGTTGAGGTGGCTTTCGTCTAAAACAGAATATTGGGCAAAGCAATATTTTTCAAGGTGTATAGGCGCCTTTTATTGTTGTGCATTTTCGAGTAACCTTTCGTTAATACTGTAGATTTCTATGGGCATACGAACAGGTTTGCCATGTTTGTTTTATAAACACTTGCATTACCTGTAAAGAACCGTAGTTTGCAGCTATCGATGGCTGCTTGCTGCGGTATTTTTATGACCAAAATGATTTGAAAGCGAGGATAAATTGTGTATAACACGTTAAACGAATTATTGCGAAAACCGAAGCTTTACGAAAAGACCCAAGAAAAATTATGGAACGATCCGCATATCTCTAAGGGTATGCTCGCAGCGCACCTGAATCCCAATATTGATGCCGCAAGTCGTAAACCTGAGTCCATAGAACGCTCGGTGGAGTGGATATGTTCCTTGCTACCGCTCGGCACGAGGCTTCTTGATATCGGCTGCGGTCCGGGATTATATACTAAGCGCTTATCTGAACGCGGACTGTGTGTTACGGGCTTGGATTTTTCAGAACGTTCCATCGCCTATGCAAAGGAACACGACGCTAAAAGTCAATATGTAATGCAAGATTATCTCGAAATGGAGTTTGAAAATTTGTACGACATGGTCACGTTGATTTGGTGTGACTATGGTGCTTTGATACCCGAAGATCGCTATAATCTGCTTGACCGTGTGTATAGGGCTTTGAAACCAGACGGGATATTTTTACTTGATGTGTTCACACCGCAATGGAACCTCGGTTGCAAGGAAAACACATCATGGGAAGTCTGTGCCCGCGGCGGTTTTTGGAGTCCAAACCCGCATATCTGTCTGAACGCGCAGTATTACTATAGCAAAAGCATTGGCATGAGGCGAACTGTTATCGTTGAGGATGAGAACATCAGGAGTTTTAATATCTGGGAAACATGCTTTACGAAACAATCTTTATCAGAGGAAATTCAACTGCATAACTTTATACCTGTTGATTATTATTCTGATGTTGAAGGTAAGCTATACGAAGAAAATTCACCGATCTTGTGTGCGGTGATGAAAAAGCAGGAGGGCTAAAATGGTTGTTGCAACCATGGCTATGAAGCTCGCTCACTAACGGGGGATGATGCCATTTTCGGTGCGATTTGGTGACGCTTACTGCTGGATGGTGGTAATAGCGCCATACATTGACCGATACAACCACGCATAGCCGGCAACAGTTCGGATAAAGGGATGAAAAAAGCAGGAAGCAGAAGTATTCGCTACCTCTAAAGGACGGCCGAGAATCGGCCATTCTAAGATTAAAGCCCGAAAGAATTAATCCTACGAATTAACAGTGTGAGCAGAAAATATGAAAATAGAGGTTTTACCTGCGCCAACTGCGGCAAAACCGTAATGGCATTGACAAACGGCAGTTATCGTAATTACTGCTCGACTTGCTTGCATCCGCTGTATGTGGATCACCTTCCCGGTGATCGCTTGAACCATTGCTGGGGTTAATGAAACCATAAGTATATGCTGGAACAGCAAAAAGGGATATCAAATTGTGTATTGCTGTGAGTTATGTAGATCAGAAAAAGTAAATCGCATTGCAGCCAATTGCAACATGCCAAATAATATGGATATTATTTTACGACTTATGAAAGAGGAGGAACCATATTGAATATAACAATACGAGTGGAACAACCGAAAGACTATCGCGCCGTGGAGGAGCTGATCCGCGAAGCCTTTTGGGGTAGCATGAATCACCCCACTTGTGACGGTGAGCATCTTCTTGTCCACAAGCTGCGGAATCTTCCCTCCTTTGTGCCGGAGCTGGATTTTGTTGCAAAGGTGGACGGACAGCTTGTTGGGCATATCATATACAGCACAGCAAAGGTTATCACGCTATATAGTCGCGAGATCGAAGTGTTGAATTTCGGCCCGATTAGCGTTTTACCGGAATATAAGTGTATGGGCATTGGTTCGGCGCTGATGCGCTACAGTATTTTGGAAGCGAAGAAACTTGGATATAGAGCGATTATTTTCTACGGGCATCCGGATTACTATCCCCGCTTTGGCTTCAATCGGGCAAGTGCATTTGGGATTACCTCTGAAAACGGGAAAAGCTTTGATGCGCTGATGGCAATGCCTCTCTATGATGGTGCGCTTGATGGTGTTTCTGGGAGGTATGTCTATGATGCGGTATACGATACTGACCCGAAAGAAGTTGAAGAATTTGATAAAACCTTTCCGCCAAAAGAACCTGCAATATTGCCGCCAATCAAGCTGCTCACTGTTAAGCTACCCAAGAATGCAAAACGGGCTTTTGATACTCATAAATTCGAATATATATCCCAGCTCCAGGGCTACAGCGGTGTTGAAATGTTGCGATGGGAAGGTATTGAAGAACAGAATATGGCTCAAATCAATCACATTCTGCAAGAACTCGGTCAACCCGAAAAACTGCTTCCGTCTTCCTATATTTTGCAGCTTGCCCAAATGGGTGTACGTATACCAGCTGTACAGAAAATCCGTGAAAAGGCGGGCATTTCTGTGTATCGGGTAGAATCGGAAGCTGAACATTATGTGCTTAAAGTATTTGAAAATCCGAAGGACAGGCGGGAGATTGAGAATTATAAAATGCTTACTTCACTCTGTATACCCACATTGCCGATGTTAAGACATACCGCGTACGCACTTCTTTTGCCCGATGTGGAAAGCAGCCCTGAATATCGTCTGGGCTGTGAAGCGGATTTATCCGATGTTCAGGTGGCCTCAGCCGTTGCCAAATGGTATAAAGGACTGCATGACAAGGGGAGGTCGTATATACGCCAGAATAACCCTGATCTTTATGATGAAACCGATATGATTACGATGTCCAATCTGGATATGATCGCAAACAAAACCAATACGGCTGAAAATGCATTGTGGCCGATAATCCGCGAACGCTTTGATGAAATCCGCTGCAGAATTGCCAGCCTTCCTCGCACACTGACCTATAATGATTTTTACTGGACAAATCTTGTGGTCGCAAGTGATCAATCCTCTGCTATGATGCTAGACTTCAATCTGCTTGGAACAGGTTATGCATATGGAGACATACGCAATGTATCAAGTGTGCTTAGCGCAGAAGCGGCCGATGCTTTCCTACGTGAATATGGGGAGGATTTTAGCTGCAAAGAGGAAAAAGTGGCTGATGCGTTTTTGTCGCCCCTTGTCACCCTCATCAACGCCTGTGAATGGAAGAACTTTCCCAGATGGGCTGAACCGTCGTTGGAAGAGCTGAAAGACGGAACAATTTTTGATAGGCTCACTCAGTGGCTGGACGGATTTTGTAAATTATAAATATAAGGAGCAAAATAATATATATTAAAGAGTTTACAACATCTCACATCGAATAGGTTATGAGCATTACTCTGCAAAACTATAATGAGGAACAGCAGTGTGTTCCGAGCTTTCTGATGATTGATTCTGTTCTGAACTTAACGTTCTTTAACGAAAATGGTCTTGGTGTCTTTGCATTTGACGGCAGGAACATGGTTGGCTTTATGTGCAGTGTACCGCAACCAATCGACGAATCGACATCCAAGCCGTCTATCCCTCACAGAATATTAAAGCTATAAATATACTCACTGAACTGGGCAATCCACCGGAAGTTCTTTATCTTCCCGATGATCCGCACAGTCCGGCTAGTATAGAAAGTTTTGAGATGATGTTTGAGGCTATGCAAGGATTCTTAATAAAAAACTTCTTGGACTAGAGAAAACTATACCCAGCCTTATTGCCCAAAACTTTAATAGTGAAAGTCAAAAGATAGATAAAATATAAACGCCCCTTTAGTAGTCTTTTAAAAAATTACTAAAGGGGTAATATATTTCCTGTAAAAAGTCGGCAATTGTAAGTACTTACTACAATAAAAAACGTAGAGTTTACGGATTTATACTAAACATAAATAGCAGTGGCTCATTTTTAATCGCTAAAGATAAGCTATCTAAAATAGATAATAGAGGGAAAGGAAGTTATTTAAGGAAATAACAAATTAAACTAATTAAACCAATCGATATTTTACGACCACGACTTAGGGTTTATAAAGCTAAAAAAAATGGTTGTGGATTAATATTATATGGCCATTATCCTTTAATCTGTTAGAAAGATAAACGATGACTTCTCTAGGTAATTATCTTTACTAAATTAGAGGAGGTTAATATGTTATTAACATCGTTAATGAGAATCTGGCTGACAAGATCCTTAATGCCGTTTCAATTTAGAGATTACTATACTAATAAACTATACTTTGAAAAAGAACAGGAGTTAGGTCTATATATTCACCTACCGTTTTGCCGCAAGCTTTGTTCTTTTTGCCCCTATTGTAAAGAGATTCATAAAGAGGATATAGCCAAAGACTATAAAAAAGCCCTGCTTAAAGAGATCGAACTAGTTGGTTTACAATTACATTCACCAAAGGAAGTGACTAGTCTCTACTTTGGGGGAGGAACACCGGCTTTAATGATTGAGGATATAAAAGAGCTGATTCAAACTCTGAAAAAATACTTTCATATTACCCAGGGAATCGGGGTTGAACTGCACCCTGAAGATATCTCTAAGGATAACTTAATAAAGTTAAAAACAGCCGGAGTTTCTATGATTAGCGTTGGGATACAGTCCTTTAACAAGCAGTGTTTGTCGGTTTTAGGTAGGAAACCCATAGACTTTGAAAATATATTTAGCTTAATTAAGGAAGCTGATTTTGAGGTGGTGGATGTGGATTTGATATTTGCTATCCCCAATCAGACCGAAGAGCTTTTACTTGCCGATATTGAGACTGCTTTTTCCTATGGAGCTACGCAAATATCTACCTATCCGTTTATAGATTTCACTTTTGCCAACAACCAATATAAACCGCTTGCGGAAAAAGAGAAGAAAAAAATGTTAAAAGGCATCTCGACTTACTGCCAAAAAACAGGCCGCCGAAGGACTTCGATCTGGACATTTGCCAAGCCCAACACAAAAAAATACTCCTCAATCACCAGAGATAACTTTTTAGGCTTTGGTGTTTCAGCCACGACTTTGCTTAAAGAACAATTTAAGATCAACACTTTTTCCATAGCCGCCTATTGCCAGCGTTTGAGCGAGGGTCAACTTCCTACTTCCTTGACCTTAAATTTTACCCTGCGTCAACGGGCAGTCTACTATTTATTTTGGCAGGCCTACACTATGCAAATAAACCTGGAAGAATTCGAACAATATTTTGGTCTTCATCTTAATAAGTTATTTGGCTTTGAATTCTGGTTAGCTAGAAAACTGGGGCTGGTTAAAAAACAACCTACCTCCTACCAGCTTACTGAAAAGGGCGCCTATTACTTTCACCTTATTGAGCAAGCCTATACAACTGCTTATATCGATAAAATGTGGCATATCTCCAGAAAGACTCCTTTTCCGAAAGAAATAATTTTAAGGTAATCATTAAGATCCATGCCTTTTTTACCAATACTTTTGCAAGCAAGTGACCGAAAGGTCATATTGTTTTTAATCATTAAGAGCCATTTTAGTTTTCTATGGTTTATTCTAAGAACTAACTAATATCTTTCAACTCTGCCTTTTGCTGCCAGCCAAAGTAGTTGAGCTCAAATACTATTAGTTTAAGATGGAGAGTAAACTCGATGGAAAGTTCGTTAAAAGAGGCAAGATCATGTTTTTCTCAGTTGCCACTTGGTGCAATTAAGCCTTTAGGCTGGTTAAAAAATCAACTTGATCTACAGGCAGCTGGCTTAAGCGGGTTTTTAAGTGAGGTTTTTCCCGATGTAGGACCGACAAGTTGGTGGCTGGGAGGAGCAGGAGAGAGTTGGGAGAGAGGCCCTTATTATATTGATGGACTCCTTCCTCTGGCTGTGTTAACGGAAAACCCCAGACTCTTTGATTATGCTAAAGGATTTTTGCAGTGGAGTTTAGAGAGCCAGGATAAGAGTGGCTTTTTCGGCCCCCCCAAAAACCCGGACTGGTGGCCTCGTATGGTAATGCTAAAGGTTCTAACCCTTTATAGTGATATAGATCAAAGTGGCAAGGTAGAGGAGTTTCTGATAAATTATTTTAAATATCAGTTAAATAATATCGAATCGAGGCCACTCTATCGCTGGGCCAGGGCCAGAGGCTTTGAAAATCTTGTTTCCCTTTTCTGGTTGTATGATAAAACTCATACCCCATGGCTGTTAGAACTGGGAGATAAGATTAGAGAACAGACTTTAGACTGGAGTGGATTCTTTCTTGAGCTGCCTTATAAAAAGAACACCAGAAACTATCTGGACTTTACCAAAGTTGACTGGGACTTTATGGACAAGGACGACCCTGAGGCCAGAACATTTTTAACCACCTTTTTATATACCCATGTTGTAAATGTTGCCATGGCTCTAAAGGCCCCCTGGTATTTTTATAGGCTTACCAAATCACCACAAGATTTAAATGCAACTTTAAATGGCTTGGAAGTTATTATGAAGTATCACGGTACTGCTAATTACCTTTTTACAGGGGATGAGCACCTGGCAGGGTTAAATCCTAGTCAAGGCACCGAGCTTTGTGCGGTAGTGGAATTAATGTACTCCCTCGAGCAGCTTCTTTGCCAAACAGGGATCTCCAAATTTGGTGATTATTTGGAGAAGATAGCCTATAACGCGCTGCCTGCTGCCATTGCGCCTGATTTTTGGTCACATCAGTATGATCAGCAAACCAACCAAATCTCGGCTACTATCGGTAAAAGAGATTGGACTAACAACGGGCCTGATGCCAATATATTTGGTCTTGAACCAAATTACGGTTGCTGCACGGCAAATTTTCATCAAGGCTGGCCTAAGTTTGTAGCCAATATCTGGCTTAAAGCTGAGGACGGAATAGTGCTTTCTTTGTATGCACCATCAACAGTTAGTTTTAAAGCACCTTCGGGTGAAAATGTGAATATTGCTCTTGATACCGATTATCCTTTCAACGATAAGCTAAAGCTCAAGTTTAGTCTAAATCAACCCGTATGGTTTAAGCTTTATTTTCGCAGACTCTCCGGAGCCTCTTGGGTGCTGAAGTTAAACGGAGAGAAGGTTACTGCAGTTGTGCACGAAAATGGTTTTTTGAGTCTTGTCCGCACTTGGAGACCGAAAGATGAACTTGAAATAGAATGGATGATAAAACCTAGTCTAAAATGCTGGGCCAATGATTCTTTGAGTGTGGAAAGAGGCTCTTTAGTCTTTGCTTTACCACTGGGTGAAAAATGGGTTAAAGTACGAGGTATTTCCCCTAGTGCCGACTATGAACTCTATCCAAAAAGTAGCTGGCAATGGGGGATTTTAGAGGATACTGATTTTGAGGTAGAGTATGGGGAGCTTACCTTGCAACCTTTTAACAGCGACTGTCCTCCCGTAATATTAAAAGCAAGTGGAGCTAAGGTGACAAATTGGCAAGAGGAAAATCTTTCTGCTGGGAAGATTCCCAAACCTCAGCCGTTAAAAGAAGATTCTAAAGAGTTAAAGCTTATCCCCTACGGAGCTGCAAAGCTTCGCATCACTCAGTTTCCAATAATTCTTTCTAAAGACACAAAACATTCTTAACAGAGGAACACTTTAAACCATAAATTATAATGGATTGCTATTTTCGTTCCAACTGTTTTAGAATTAGATTAAAGCCAGGAAGTCGAGAAGAAGAAAGATATTCTAATTGATTTAATTAAAGCAGCCAAGGGGATAGATGATAGCGAAAACTTGAAGGTGAAGTAAATGGTCTAAAAGGTGATATAAATGCGATAGAAATAATCACATCTAAAGATTGGAATGAAATATGCCAATTAAAGGGAGCAAAGAGGAGGAGTTTGAGCCTTTTCTGGACGACATATACGAATATTCAGATTTTAGTTCTTATTTTGACTTATATATCCAAAAACGGTTCAGCGGTGATAAAGAAGCTTGCTCTGATTTTGAGTTACTGGAATTTATAGAGGAACTTGACGATGAAAGTTATGGAGAGTTGCTACGTGAAGCTTTTAAAAACTAAAATGTCTCTGAAATTATTGAAAAGCTTTATCTTTCAGATCGACATCTTGCTAAAGAAGCAGCTGCAACGCTTTCAAATTTTATTGCTCTAGGTAATAAGATGGCTTATGAAGGGCTATTGAAATACTATAATGAATTACCATCAGCGGTTGAGCTTGATGATGTCCATTTAAGAATTGAGATAGTAAAAGCTCTTTCTTATAAAAAATCCGAGCCAAGTACGATAGATGCTTATGTGAACGAACTTATATGAACACCGTCAAACAACACTACAAGAAAATTATACTCTGAGATATTAGATCTACTTGCGATATGCCTTATAGAACTTATTGATGAACCATTAACAAATCTGCTTGAAAAACGGCAATATGCTTATTAGATGGGAAAAAGAATCTTGAATATTCAAGAAGAAGATGAAAGTCGGATATTTTTTAGCATTTTAAAAACTAAAAACAGCTGAGGCGTAAAAGAATGAAAGGTATAGGCCAAAAACCTAGATTAATACGCAAACAACAAAGTCAATAATAGAGTAGTAGAAGCCCTAATAGATAAAAAAACTACTTAGGAATTACCAAGCGGTGATTGCGTTTATAATATTGCGGGAGTTGGTCATTATTAATTACTATTCGACTTGCCTATTTTGAGGAGTAGAGGTGCTAGGTGTTGAGGTGGAATGATAAAAGGTACCATACCTTGGATTATGAAATGAAAAAGACCTTTGGGCAAAAGATTATTAAACTCTCTCTTGACGGAGGATTTACATGTCCCAACAGGGATGGTCAGATAAGTGATAAGGGATGCATTTTTTGCAGTGAAATGGGTACGGGAGAGTTTGCTGGGAATAGAAACTGTGATATTACCCAGCAAATTGCTCAGCAAAAGCAATTGTTATCTACTAAGTGGCCTACAGGTAAGTATATAGCTTATTTCCAAAATTTTACCAATACTTACGCCCCGGTAGACAAGTTAAAAGAATTATATTTAGAAGCTCTTTCAGCAACCGATATCGTGGGTCTTGCCCTAGCTACTCGGCCAGATTGTCTGCCACCTGAAGTGATAGATCTGCTAGGTAAGATAGCTGAAAATAACTATTTATGGGTTGAACTTGGTCTCCAGACTAGGCATGAGAGATCGGCTAATTTTATTCGCAGAGGATACAATCTGGAGTGTTTTATCGACGCAACAGATAGATTAAAAGAGAAAAACATCAAAGTGGTAGTACACCTCATTTTAGGGCTTCCCGGAGAAAGCATTGATGAGATGTTAGAAACTGTCAGGTTTGTAGGCAACTTAGGAGTGTGGGGTGTAAAGTTGCATTTGCTACATATCCTTAAAGATACCGACCTTTATAAGTATTATCGCCTTAACCCTTTCCCACTTTTAAGTAGGGATCAATATATAAACCTTGTCTGTAATACGCTCGAGATTCTCCCATCTTCGGTAGTAGTACATCGCGTTACAGGTGATGGTGCTAAGCATCTATTGGAAGCACCGAAGTGGAGCTTGGATAAGCTGAGAGTATTATCCGGAATAGACAAGGAACTAGCTCGTAGAGATTCTTACCAAGGGAGTAGATATCAAAAGACATCTATCAAGTAATAACTTAACTAGAATCAGCCCCCGAGAAATTCGTTCATAACGTTCTAGCCTATTTATCTTTTTTACTCTTAGGTATTTTCTTGCCAATTTGAAAATTATTTAGGCTTTACTCTTCAGGGAAAACATATTTCGGCAAAGTCATAGTATGGTTTTAATCGAACAGCGATTTTTTAAGCTAAAGGCTGAAACTAGCTTGGGAAAGACATATAACCATTACCATGAATCAAAACAGGTATCTACAACAGTTTTATGGGAAATACACATAAAGTATTCTCGCAATGTATTCTTGAAGGTCTTTACTCCAAACCCCTTCCTAATACATAAGGTGAATTATGAGTATGTATTAGGAAGAAACCCTCTTATATTTAAAGCAGTCTTGAGAAAAGATGAGTTTTGTGATGAATAACATCCAAGCAGATATTTTCCCTGTATGGTACAAAAGCGAACTGGTCTTTTACTTAAATTGAAAGAGCAAACAAAACTTAGTTGCGATCACCTATATATTGGTTGGTTAGAGTTAATTCAGGTCTTAAAGAAGGTGTAAATATGGGAAATTTAGGAAAGCAAATTTTACAAAGAAGATACAAACTTTTGGGAGATTTTCTCTTGGTACACACATTTCTTACTGATATATATAATATGGAAACCTTAAACAGCTACCTGTTACCTCAGTTTTTTGAATATGCACAGACCCACCCTGCTTTTAATCACAAACTAACACATCGGTTTGGGCTTTGGGAAGAAGAAAATCACCTAGTGGGAATTGTTTGCTATGAAATGGATCTCGGTGAGTGTTTTCTTATAACAGAACCAAGCCATATGTTTCTTTTGCCTGAAATGCTCTCTTATGCACAAAAGGAATTATCTGTAGTTAAAGAAAGCAAACGGATACTAACAGTTTGGATCACCGATAAAGAAGCAGACAAAAAAGAGCTACTAGCCAAGAATGGTTATCAGAAGGTCTATTCTTCTCCTGTGAAAGTCTTTTGCTACGATAAACCATTCTTGAAAAATAAACTTCCAGCTGGTTTTTCTCTTATTAGTTTAGAAGACGAGAATGATTGTAAAAAAATCAATGATTGCCTTTGGAAAGGTTTTAATCACGGAGATGAGCCTGATGACGATATTGACTGTCGTCTTCTTATGCAAAGTGGTCCGAACTTTAGAAAAGACCTAACAACTATTATCAAGGCTCCCAATGGAGACTATGCTTGTTTTGCCGGTATGTGGTTTGATCAGAAAAATCACTACGCTTACCTTGAACCACTAGCAACAGTTCCCCAGTATCGCAGAATGGGACTTGCTACAATTGCCCTTAATGAAGGAATGAAAAAGACCAAAGAACTAGGAGCTCGTTATTGTTTTGGAGGGGAACCAGAGTTTTACACAGCAATCGGATTTGATACAATATGTAACCGCGAACTGTGGAAGAAAATATGGTAAGGAATGTTTATCTTCTTAGCTGCAATCGGGTCTATAAAAATAACCATCTGGGACATGGTAAATATTTTTGTTTGATATTTGACTGCTTGTTCTGCAATGCCAAAAACTTTTTCGTTAAAACTGACATTCTTTAACCACATTTGTATAATCGTTTGCCCATCAAAATAGAACCGTTTTTTATTGAAACTGCAATTTCTCATATGTACTCTCTAAGTAAATTAAATTTCGAGATAGATTTATATTGCTATTAAGAGATAATGTTAAGATATTGTTATTACAAACATAAAATGAGCTAATTTTCATTACCTGGGAGATGATGTATATAAAGTTGAATGCTAAAAAAAATAGTTTGCTAAAAGTTTTTTAGCTAAATTAATGAAACTAAATTTAACTAAGTGTAAAACCATTACCGATTAGAGGAGGAACACTTATGAACAATTCTCATTCTACTCCCTGGGAAGAACGTTTTGGATGGTTTTGGTATGATGATGATGCCATCTATAATTGGGAAGAAAAGGATTTTCTAAATGCCGCTAAAAACTTCCATGACTCAGGTTATACAACTGCCATCCTCTTTGGGACTCACTTTAGATTCTCTTATTGGGCTTATTGGAAGGAGATAGAGGATACTATTGCTAAAATTACAAAAGCTTTTCATGCCTTTGGCATCAAAGTCATTGAACACCATAGTACTCATTTAACCTACAGGATAGAAGATGATACCGCTCGGGAATCTTTTTTAAAACATTCGTTAGGTAAGGGTTTTAAAAACTTCCGGGAAACATCTCAGGCTAATCCCATTTTAGGCGGTTCCCATATGGATGATTTAGGCCAAATTGACGGGAGCACTGGAAAAATTTGTCTTAGTTCCTATATACACACTGATGGAAAGGATGTTCACTGGATTTTCAAACATTACAATGGTAATGCTCACTGCTTTAATCACCCGTCTTTTTATAAAGCTTATACTGAACACTTAGAGCGAATTATCAAAAAAGCTCACATCGATGGTATTATGAATGACGATGTTCAATGGTTTGGTGGAGGGAACGCCTGTACTTGCAAGTACTGCCGTGAATTGTTTTATAAAGAAACGGGCTATCATCTTCCAAAGCCCGAAAATTGGTCATTTTTTTATGAAAATTATGATGATCCTGTGTATATTGCTTGGAAACGATTTAAGAAGAAAAGCAGTGGCGATTTTCATAGAAAATTAGATGCTTTTTATAAGAAACTGGATTTTCATCCTTTAAGACCAGCCTATTGCGCCGAAGTTTTGCCCTTTGACACTACCTGCTATGGCTTTGAGAGTGCCAGTGAGTTATGGGATTATATCTTCCAGGAATGCTGCGGAATTATCAAATATTCGTATCTTTGTTTTGCCATTGAAGCTGTGCATCGCTTTGCTTTGGCCAAGCGCAAAGGTGTTCCGTCTATGGCACTTTTCTATCCCGCAACCGAGGATAGTACCTACGCTGCTTGGGCACTTGCACGTTCATGGGGTCAACTTTATACGGGAACTATGAGTTCTAATATCCTTTCCGATAAACCATATCGAACCTTTGAAAAACAACATTCTACCTTATACAAGAATCCTCAAAAAATCAGCGATCTGGCCTTTTACTTTTCTGAAATGACCAGGGATTACACTTCTCCTAACGCACCGCAAAAATATATGAAACCATTCATGTCCTATATGGAAGCAGCCTATGTTTCTGGGTTATTAAGTGATATGGTATTTTGTCATGATAACATTGAAGAGTTGTGTAAGCATTCGGTCATAGTTGTAGTCTCTATAATAATGGTTGGCGATGACGAGCTTGAAAAGCTAGCTCAATATGTAAGAAGCGGTGGCAAGTTGATAATAATAGGTGAGTTTGGCACCAAAAAACTCGATATTCAAAGACGTACCACCGACGAAGCAGTTTCTGTCCTTGGAGTTAAAGCTCGAACAGAAAAAGCAACCTATAATGGAGAGGCACAAATAAACTATAAGGGTGAGTCCTATAAATTTGCACAGGTAACTTCTGATACATCAATCATTCCAAACAGTTCAAAACCTATACTAGTAGGAGAAAACGGAGAGATATTAGGAGTATCCGAGAAGATAGAACAGGGAGAAATTATCTGGTTACCATGTGACATCGGAGACAATGATTTTCAACCCGCTATCTGGCAGAATCCTAAAGCACCTGAAACAGATGCTTGGGCTTCGGTGCTTCCTAGCTTAAGAGAAAACGGTGGGAAATTGTTATCGCTCCTTGTAGAGCACAAGCAGCTGTCTGTTGGTACAGACAAGGACGTTATCGGGACACTTTATAAAGCAGAGAACGATTATGTAGTTCATCTGGTTAACACTAAAGATATGCTGCCACAAGAGGACTCTAAGGTATTTAGGACCGATAGAATTCCTCAATATATGGATGGGGCTAAAAAGCTTGGAGCATTTTTGGTTGATGTTTATCTACCAGAAGTTAAGGAAGTTAAGGAAGTAAAATTATATTCGCCCGAATTTACAGGGGAGAGAAAACCTCTCTTTACACAAGACGGTGAGAAATTATCCATTAATATTCCAGAAGACTTGTTTTCCGGCTATTTACTAGTTCACCTAGTAACTAAAGACGATGATAACAAAATAAAATAAAAAGTTCTATACAGTTTCTTTTGAAAGAGGGTAATATGTCTTTAGGGATAAGTAACCTTCTTTCTTTTATATTTGTAATCCATTAGTTCTTTTGCTTTTGTGTTAGCGATTCTATCTTTTAACATATTCGAGAATTTCAAGTATAAGTTAGCCACCAATGTGCCCAAATTTCTAAGAATTATTCTCTAAGCATTGAGGAGTAGTGAATGAACTTAGCATAGTAGTTTCCAACTGGCTGGGCCCAGCCAGTTTTAACTATGACAAGGC
>JAHDNZ010000075.1 GCA_018435125.1 Bacillota bacterium
TATTCCTAGCCTGCATTTATTAAATGCAGTTCATTAACGAGGTTGAAACATTTCTTAAATGTTTCCCTGTTTAACTAACATCTGTCTTACAGTATCTCCGAAGAGAGATACTGTCGCTTTGTTCAGTTTTCAAGGTTCTTTCTTTTTAAGAGCAACGTATTTAATAATATAAATAAATAAAGCTCTTGTCAAGTTTTTTTCTGCCGCAACTTGCGGACAATTCTTATATTAGCATCAGAAACAACCCTTAGTCAAGCCTTTCTTAGAAAAATTTCTTTTGCTATTTTTTTGGCAGTCGGTGTATTGGCTATACCACCTTTGGCTGTCTCTTTCAAACTATCCGGAAGTAGATCTCCCACCTCTTTCATAGCTTTAATAACTTCATCAGCAGGTATTGGAGTTTTAAGTCCTGCTTTAACCATGGTAAAACAAGAAAGAGCATTTAATGAGCAAAGAACATTGCGGGTAACACAAGGTATTTCAACTAGTCCGGCCACAGGATCACAGACCAGGCCCAAAATGTTTTGGAGAGTCATCGCAACTACGTGATCTACAGCTAAAGGAGACATTTTCTCGGCTTCCAATTCTACTAAGGCAGCAGCAGCCATGGCTGAAGCTGAACCACATTCAGCCTGACAACCCCCCTCTGCTCCGCTTATCGAAGCATTTTTTGCAATGATCACTCCCACAGCCCCTGCGGTAAAGAAAGCATCTACTAAGCGATGGGTATAGTTATATTCGTCGGCATAGGTTAATAACACAGCCGGCAAGATACCACAAGAACCTGCAGTTGGTGCTGCTACTATTCTGCCCATACACGCATTGACCTCAGCCACGGCTAAAGCTCTGGCGATAACTTTGGCATAAAGGGAGTCATCATTTTTAAGGCGCCATTTCTCATAGGTATATGCTTTACCATCAGTTAGCAAAGATGGAGATTCTTGTTTTTTACTAAGACCTTTTTTGATAGCTTGTCGCATAACATCAATTCGTTCTTGCATTTGTTGTCTTAAACTTAAAATGTCAAGACCCAGGGCTTGGCTTTCACTTTGCATAACCACATCAGCAATGGAAACATTATTTGTTATCGCTTCCTGAATTAGAGCCGTTATTGAGGTAAAACCCAATCCCAACACCTCCTAGAGACTTATCTTATCGACAAAACGTACCCAGTTGATATCCTCTTTGGCTAAAATCTCGTCCTGAGCTGCTTTGGGAACTTGTTGATCGGTTTCAATGATCATCAGTGCTTTTTTGCCTTTGGAAAGTCTATAAACCTTCATATAAGCGATATTAATATCAAAATTGGCCAAAACTTTGGAGACTGCCTGTATTATACCTGGTCTATCTTTATGAACCGTAAGGAGTGCCGGATAGTCACCTGAAAGATTAACAGGAAAATCATTGATTTTATCAACTACAACAGCTCCCCCTCCTAAAGAAGCTCCTCTAACTGTAATAGTTCCATTTTGACCGGTTAATTCAAAGACCACTGTGTTGGGGTGAGCTGATTTCTCTAATTCCAAATCGTAAAAGTCGACATCCATGTCATCTGTAAGCGAAAGCGAATGAGGAATTCTTTCATCATCAGGTAAAAAACCTAATAATCCTGCCACAACAGCTTTATCTGTACCATGCCCTTTACCTGTATCACGAAAAGAGCCATGGAAACCGATACGAGCTTTTAGGGGTTTTTCGCCTAAAATACTGCGAGCTAATTTACCTAGTCTTACAGCTCCTGCCGTATGAGAGCTTGAAGGGCCAATCATTATGGGACCTATAATATCAAATACAGTTATCTCGCTATCCCTTGGCAAAGTCTTTCTCTCCTTTCTATATTAAGTTTTATTTTATCCTTCTTCTTAAGCATATCTTTCCCTGCCAAGAAAAAAACTGAGTGTTTACCACCGAGTTAATTGCAAAGTAATATGTAATCCACTAACAAAAAAGATGCCCATTGATTTGCTTAAGTGCTACAATCTTTGTCATTTTTATAGTGCACTCTAAAAAGTAATAAAAGCTGCCCCGCAGTAAAGCAATTATGTGCTTTACTGCGGGGTGATATGTTTATATGGAGGCCGATTATTGCATAGTAATACCAAAGTCCTTTTCTTCGCAATGAGATTGTTCATTCCGACTTCTCATAAGCCTATGTGCTGTTTGAAAAGTTCCAGCGCGTACAATCCTCACGTCGGTCAGCTTATTGATAATGAGCAGAAACCATCCTAGGAAACCATTGCGGATAGGGATGATTGGTGAGCAGATAAGCCGACATATGACAAGATCAACCAAGCGCCTCCGCTGCTTTGAAGAAATGATGATTCTCTTTGTCAAAACCATATGAGAGTAGCATGACACCCTAAAAGCCCATAAAAATAAACCCGGTGAAACGCTCAGTAGTGTTCTAAACCGCATAATGCGGAAACGGTGGCGGATATGTCAGTAGCATCAGTGTAATTAATTCCAGGATACAGGCTTACAACCTTCTGTTTTTATATAAGCCGTAACACGGTTCTGATGCCTCCTGCGAAAACGAAACCCCCGCCTTGCTGATGCTATTACCTAAACGAAAAGCACAACAAGGATCAACCTCCTGATCACCTATTCCTCAGACCCGTCTAAGCCGTGGTTGACTGAGGATGGGATCATGAAGATAAAGGACCTATGAAGCACCTGAAATATTTGTCCCCGAACAAATATAAACAGCGAAGAACCCGCTTAACAAGCGGGTTTTTTTACTGTCTTAATTTTTTTGTCAGATGATAATGGCGCGCCTGGCAGGACTCGAACCTGCGGCCTACGGATTAGAAGTCCGTTGCTCTATCCAGCTGAGCTACAAGCGCATGGTCGGGGCGACAGGATTTGAACCTGCGACCCCCTGCTCCCAAGGCAGGTGCGCTACCAAACTGCGCTACACCCCGTACAAATGATAGTATAGCTTATAGCCGTATTATGGTCAAGAGATTTTAAGGAGCTTGGCGGTAATATTTTTGGCCTCTATTTCAATTAACCCACAGGAAGGCTTGGAATCACGCGGTCTAAAAGGGCTCCCCGGATTAAAAACCAGAACACCTCGATGATAGTTGCAATAGGGTTTATGGGTGTGGCCATAAACCACAATCTCCGCTTTTTGCTCTAAAGCCAAAGCTGCTAAACGTTCTTCTCTGTTTAACGGAGCTACCTGATAGCCATGAAGTAATAATATTTTAATACCACTTATTTCCACAAGTTCAGTTTGAGGAAAAGTAACCCCATCGGTATTGCCGGCAACTGCCCATACCGGACAGTTAGCCAATTTCCCCAGTGCCAGAGCTTCATTTTTGCCATCCCCTGCATGTAGCAAGTAATCTATTTGTCCCCACAAATTGATGGCCTTGGCCGCAAAATAGAAATTGCCATGGGTATCACTTATTACGCCTATCTTTATCATAATGGGTCTGCTAAGAGTCTCTTAGCCAACTAGCAGACTCACCCCCATTCATTGGCAGCTATTTGCAAATCTCTAAAAATATAATACAGTTAATTTTACCTCATTAAAGTTAAATGACTCGGTTAAATTGCCACAGTGTTTTCTCTTTTTTAGCAGCTTATAAACTAATAAAGCCACTTAACTCTAATACAAGTTTTTCTAAGGCTTTGGCGCGGTGACTAATTTTATTTTTCTCCTCTAAGGAAAGCTCAGCCATAGTCTTACCCAACTCTGGAATATAAAAAAGTGGATCATAGCCAAAACCATGAATCCCTCTTGGTTCATTCAAAATAGTGCCATAAACTGTCCCTGTTACCACTAATGTTTTTTGCGGTCCCACTATAGCTAGGGCTGAAACAAATCTTGCTGCTTTTACATTCTGATCTTTTAACTCGCTTAAAAGCTTAGTGTTATTTGCACTATCTGTAGCCTTTTCTCCAGCATAACGGGCTGAAAAAACTCCGGGACGATTATTTAAAGCCAATACTTCTAAACCCGAATCATCGGCTAAAGAAATCAATCCGCTAGCTTTATAACCGGCTGTGGCTTTAATTAGAGCATTCCCTTGAAAAGTTAACGAGTTTTCAAGAGGTGGGTTAAAGTTGTTTAGATCTAAAAAACTTTTGTAGGAGGAGAACTTTGGACCAAGATAACTTTGAATCTCCTCTATTTTATGAGAATTGCTGGTACAGATTAAAAGTTCCATTTCTAGCCTCCTAAATTCTAGAATTCTAGCACATTAGCTAAAGCCTCTTTTTGAGCGGCAAAGATTGTTTTGACACCTTTTTCAGATAGCTGTATCAGGCTTAAAAGCTCTGTTTTAGTAAAGGGTCTCGCCTCTCCCGTGCCTTGTATCTCTACAATTTCACCGGCAGAAGTCATTACTATGTTCATATCGACCATGGCGCGTGAGTCTTCTTCATAACATAGATCTAAAATAGGTATGTTATCGACTATGCCCACACTTACTGCCCCTAGATAGTTTTTAACAGGTAATTGTTCTAATTTAAGCTCCTCTTTAAAGCGATCAAGCGCTAAAACTAAAGCCACAAAGGCACCGGAAATGGACGCTGTCCTAGTCCCACCATCGGCTTGAATTACATCACAGTCAAGCCAGATAGTCCTTTCGCCAAGAACAGACATATCTGTCACCGAACGCATACAGCGACCAATTAGCCTTTGAATCTCCTGGCTGCGTCCGCTGATCTTGCCTTTGGAGACATCTCTTGAAGTTCTGACAATAGTAGATCCCGGAATCATATCATATTCAGCTGTAAGCCAGCCTTGATTGGTACCTCTTAAAAAAGAAGGGGTTTTTTCTTCTAGCATAGCCGTACAAATAACCTTGGTATCTCCAAATTCTACCAAGGCCGAGCCATGTGGATTTTTTAGAAAATTAGGTGTTATTTTAACTAAACGCATTTGGTCATTATTTCGGTTATCTATTCGCAAAACAATACCTCCCATATATAAAGTTAATTTTGAAAAATGGAATTTCCCTTGATATCGATAGCCACCAGAACCGGTAAATCTTTGATTATCAGTTTATGAACTGCCTCCGAACCTAAATCAGGATAGGCTACTACCTGAATCTCTTTTACTTTGCTGGCAATATAAGTTCCTGCCCCGCCGGCTGTAACCAGATAAACCGCTTTATATACCTTAATGGCCTCTTTTACGGCTTGATTTCTTTGGCCTTTGCCCAGCATAACCTTTAGTCCCTCTTTCAATAAAAAAGGTGTGAAAGGATCCATCCTGCTGCTGGTAGTAGGCCCGATCGGACCACTTATCTTTGTTGGTTTTGCCGGACAGGGCCCGGCATAATATATAGCTTGGCCTTTTAATGAAAAAGGAACGCCATCTTGAAGCATTCTTTGATGGGCTTGATCTCTGGCTGTATATATTATGCCACTTAAGTTTAGCCACTCACCAGCTTCAAGATCCGTGACATCGCTAGTAGGCAAAAGAAGGTCTTTCATAGCCAGACCTCCTGGTGACGACTTACATGGCAATTGAGGTTAACTGCAACCGGAAGACCGGCAATGTGGGTCGGAAAAACTTCAATATGACATGCAAGGGCTGTAATTGTACCCGATATACCCTGAGTCCCGATCCCGGTCTTATTTACTGCTAAAAGGAGATTTTCTTCTTTCTCTGCCCAAAAAGGATCGGGGTGTTTGGAGAGCACTTCTCTTAGCAACGCTTCTTTGGCAAGCAGAGCAGCCTTTTCCATTGTCCCGCCAATTCCAACACCTAAAATGACCGGTGGGCAAGCATTAGCGCCGGCTTTTTTCACCATATCCACGATGTAAGTTTCAATTTCTCCCCAGGTTGCTGTGGGATTAAACATTTTTAGGCTACCCATATTTTCACTGCCAAAACCTTTGGGTATTACCGTTATCTTAACTTTCTCCCCAGGAATAATCCGAGTGTGAATAACTGCCGGCGTATTATCGAGAGTATTCTCTCGCCTTAGGGGATCTTTGACTATACTTTTTCGAAAATACCCCTCTTGATAGGCCTCTTTAACACCTTCGTTAACAGCCTCTTCTAAGCTGGCATTTCTAAGAATAACTTCGCTCCCCCAATCGATAAATACCACTGCCATACCGGTATCCTGGCAGATAGGTGTCTGGTTTTTCTCGGCTAGCTTATAATTTTCTATAATAATAGATAGCATCTTTTGGGCGTTTGGGTTTTTCTCTTGGGCCTTTGCTGCTTGTAAAGCTTTTTTTACATCTCTACCCAGATTAATATTAGCGTTAAAAAACAGCTTGGCCACCGCTTTTTTTATTTCTTCTTTAGTTATTTCACGCATGTTTAACACCTTTTCTAAAGATTTGCTTCTTTAGCTTTATGCAACACTGCTTTTTTAAACTCTCGGCCACGTTCAATGTAACTTGAAAACATATCAAAGCTGGCACACGCTGGTGATAAAAGAACACAATCTCCATTTTCGGCTAAGGCACTAGCTTTATCTACTGCAGCTTGTAAGGAATCTGTACGATAAAAAGGTACTAAACCTTTAAGCATTGCTTCGATTTTATCGGCCGTAGCTCCCAAGGTAACTACAGCTTTGGGTTTTTTTATGATCACTGCTTCTTTTAATTCTGTAAAAGGAATCTTTTTATCATAGCCTCCGGCTATTAATATCACTGGCTCTCTGAAAGATAAAAGACCGGCTTTAGCTCTGGCTGGAGAAGTGGCAATCGAGTCGTTATAGTAGCGTACCCCTAAAATTGTTGCCACATATTCCAAGCGATGTTCTACTCCCGTAAAATCATGAATAGCTTCGGCTATAGCCATGATTTTTGCTCCGGCTAAATAAGCCACTAAGGTAGCTGCCAAAACATTCTCGCGGTTATGCATTCCCAAGAGTCTAATCGCCTCTATGGGACAGACTTTTTGTTCTTCTTTTACACGTAAATAAATCCAGCCATCTTTAATAAAGGCGCCTTCTAGGTTTTCGGGCAGCGGTTCTTTGCTAAAGAGGTAACTATTACCTTTTACCTCTTTATAAAAATCATGAGTAATCGGATCCTCAGCATTAAAGACTGCTATATCGGTGCTGTTTTGATAGCGATAGATCTGCTTTTTAGCCATAATATACTCTGACATATCCTTATGAACATCTAGATGATTAGGGGTAATGTTAGTAAGCAGCGCAATCTCAGGCGAGATACTCATATCCTGAAGCTGGAAACTGGATAGTTCCAGGACAACTTTAGTTTTAGGTGTCATCTCTTTTAAATCATCTAACAATACCCGACCGATATTCCCACCCACGCGGGTGGGAAAACCTGATCGAGAGAGCATCTCACCTACAAGAGTAGTGGTGGTGGTTTTACCTGAACTGCCTGTAATGCCAATAATTGTAGCTGGGCAGAGGTTAAAAAACAGTTCCATCTGGCTGGAAAAGCAAACACCCTTTTTACGTGCGGCTACAAGCTCATCAAGGTTTCTTGGGATTCCCGGTGACAGAAAAACCATATCATATTGCTCTAGATCGTCTAGGTAGCCGGTTCCAAGCTGCAATTCAATACCGAGATTTACCAGTTCACTAAAGCGCTCTCCCATTTTTTCCGAATTTTTAATATCTCGTCCGGAAATTCTGGCGCCGGCATTTTTAAGATATTTTATTAAAGGTAGATTTTCTATAGCCAGACCAACTACAGCGATGTTTTTCCCTGCAAAATCCAGATCCATTTTATGGCCTCCTGCATATGAACTTTAGTTTTTTCATAACTTATTTTAAGCTTTGCCAGTAACTAGTTAAACCATCTGCAATCCCTACGGCTACTAGGTACTGATATTGATCGCTACTAAATTTAGTTTCTTCTAAAGTGTTGGTAATAAAACCTGCCTCAACCAAAATGGCACGCTTGATGTTATTTAATAAAACCCAGTAATTGCCTTCTTTTACTGATCTATCTTGAGCTTTAGTGGTTTCAAGGAGCTTTTTATGAACAGCTTCCGCCACTTTATATGCTTCATGGTTAAAAGGCCCATAAAAGGTTTCAATACCACTAGCTAGTAAATTCGTACTGCCGTTAAGATGAATACTTATAAATAAATCGGCTCCACTTGAAGTAGCAACACTTACTCTATCAGCAAGCGAAACATAGAGATCGGACTTTCGGGTTAAAAGTACCTGGTAGCCTAAATCCTTTAGTAGCCCGCAAAGCTTCTTTGCAATATTTAAGGTCAGATCTTTTTCTTTTAAAATCTTTCCCAAAGCTCCGGGATCGTGTCCTCCATGACCGGGATCTATAACAATCAGTTTTTCCCTTAAGTCTTTTTTTATAAGCTGGATCTGGTAGGTTGAAGCGTCTTGTCTAATGATAGCATAACCTCTATAATCTCCTAAGGCTAATTTAAGCCTAGCTGTATCTTTTTGCACCCTAAGAAGAGAAGCTGCTTTTAATTCAGTGGTTTTTTTTATATCTCTAATTAAATTATTCGCTTCTATCTCGGTAAAATCAATATTTAGAGTGTCCTCACCTTTACTAATCTTAAGTAAGGCATCCCCCTCGATGACAAGTTCGACAACCGTACCCAATTCGTTAGCAAAGGATTTAAGCGAAACTAATTGAGCTAGAGGGTTAGTGCTAATTTTTTTTGCCAACACTCTCGCTAAAGCCGGTTTTAACTGCAATAAACAAATGACACTATCGCCCTTTTCATAAAACTCAAAGTACTCTACGGCTACATCATCGATGGTTTTTTTCTGCTTTGGTCCCATGAGCTTAACCCCTTGAAACACTCTTATCAGTTGCGATTTAGCATTGATATATTCTTTGTATTCCGGTAGACCTGTTTTTGATATAGGTAAAATAAGAGGCAAACCACCGCTATTATGATATTCAAAACTCTCTACCGCATACATAAACTCAATTTTTAACCTGTTCTCTTCCTCGGTGCAATTTAATTCTAGGCCTTCTTTTACCTGGAAATAAAAGGTAACTGTATCTTTGCTTAACTGCTCAACTCTTACCGCATATAGTAAGGGATGCTCAATCAACATCCAAGGCAGAGGTTTAGTAAGCGAAGTCTCTTTTAAATCCAACTTCCATTTCCCCGGCTCGGTTTTTTCAAGCGTATATTTTATGGGTCCTTGACAGTCAATACTAAGAATTGCCTTATTACCTTCTTCACAGAAATCGACGCTCAAAACCTCTGGCTTTTCTTGTAGGGTGTTAAAAGATAGCCGACGCTCTTTGCTGTCCCATTTTACAGCGATAGTAAGTATATCGGTTAAAGCCTCCAAGGGAAGATAAAATTCGCCATCAAAAGCTTTAGGTGGCTTAGATAACTTTTTTATGGTTCCCTTTACCTCTAGGCTGTTTAAAGAAAAAACATATTCTTGCTCTTGGTAGTTTAGGTAAACTTGATTGGCACTTAATTTTACCTCGGCAAAGGTATCCAAAGCTTTTGCCGGAATATAGATAATACCTTTTTCTATTCGGGGACCAAGGGAAATATCAAGAGGCTTGTCCTGCCAATAAAGGCTTATACCTGAGCTAAATATGGGTTGTGTTAAAAAGAGCACTAAAAAGACTATCGCCATTCCCATCTGGCTCCCCCCCTTTGCTAAGTTTTTCCATTTAATTTTAACTAACCTGACACCCTTTAGCAAATTTATTTCTCAAAGAGGAGGAAAGATGTAAAAAAACGAACTGTGGTAGAAAGAGCGTTATTAGGAGGGTAAAGTATGTCCATCTTAAGTAAAGATAAAGTTAAACCTTATTGGTATACACGCTATCCATATCCTACCGTAGATGGTTCTTTTATTCAAAACTGGCTGGTTAATGGCTGGAGCTTTAATAGATGGCTTAGAGAACTGGAAATCCTTAAAGAAGCCGGCCAAAACTATTTAATCCTGGCACCTACTGTAAGTAGTAACTTTGGTAAAAACTCTAGGTCTATTTATCCTTCACAAATTTCCGGTATCACACTTACTCCCGGACACGAAATGACCTTGGAAAATTGCCTTAAAGCCTGTCAAAAGCTAGATATGAAACTTTTTTTAGGACTTAATGACGATAGTCATTGGTGGGAAATGTCAGAAGCAGATGCTCCCTGGTTTGTCGGAGAGATGGAAAAAGGCAATGCTATCGCCAAAGAGCTCTATGTAAATTATAAAACACGTTATCCGGAAACTTTTTATGGCTGGTATTGGGTCTTTGAGATCTCTAGTATGCATCTTGCCAAACCTCTCTACCAGGAATATTTAGCCAAAGCCATCAATATTCAACTGGATTTTCTCACTAATCTTGATAGCTCCATGCCCCTTATGCTTTGTCCCTATATGGTAGAAAATGTCAGCTCACCGGAAGAGACTTATCTGGCCTGGAGCAATTTCTTAAAACAAGCCCATTTTAGAAGCGGTGATATTCTCTGCCCCCAAGATGCGGTTGGTGCCGGTTGGCTGAGACTGGAAAATTTTACCCACTGGTTTTTGGCTCTGAAAAAAGCCTGTAAGGAAGTGTTAGGGCTTAAATTCTGGTCTGATGCCGAAACTTTCAGACAGGAAGATTGGACTAGTACCACTCTAGATAGGTTTATCGAGCAGTTAGAATTAGCTTCTGATGTTGTGGATAATTTTATCTCCTTTGCTTATTGTCACTATTTCAGCCCTCAAATCGTTCCCAGGGGCTATCATCAAACTTATTTAGACTACTTAAAGACAGGTAAGCTAAAGAAAAAACCTGTTCTGCCTCCGACAAATGCTAAAGGTTGTTATAAAAACGATGAGATTGTCCTGTCTTGGGATAAGCAAAGCCTCGATGAGATCTGTGGCTATTTGATTTATGCCCACAATCATTTACAAGCAAGGTTGCAACCCAAACCAGACCCAGCCTTAAGGTTTGAACTGCCTTCAAGTTATGTGTTAAAAAAAGATCTTAGCAACAGCAAAAACTACACCCTTATCGCTTATGATTATGCCGGTAACCAAGCAGAACCTGTCTGTGTTACCATAGAATAAAAAGCCAGGGCTATGCCCGGCTTTTTCATTCTACCAAAAACTCGGTCTCTCTTTGTTTAGTATAGATCTTTACCTGACCTAAACTGGGTAGATAACCCATAATCTCTACGGAGTTAAGATCAGTGGCTGTGGTAATATATCTTTGAGTTAATGGTCCAAGCAAAGAACCAACAAAGCTGCCTCCAAACAAAGCCAGCAATACCGTCCAGATAGATGCCCTATGCGTAGAAAAAAGCAGAATGATAAATATAAGTGAAGTTACAAGATTACTTGCAGCCAGACTAGTACCGCATCTTTTGTGCAGTGCCAGTTCTTTTTCGCCATTTTGAATGCGTTCTAGACCTACCAGTGCAGCTTGGTAAATTAAGGTGGAATCAAAAAAGCCTTTAATTATAAAGCCATCTTCGACAGCATAACCTGCTAAGTGCGTTTGGCCGTAAGTCTCTTCCAATACATTTACGGTCGCATGCTCTAAGGCATGGTTTCTACGTTGCTGTCTGTTAACTGCGATCCGAAAAAACTGTCCCGGTGCTGTTAACAAGGTAAAAAAAGACTTAACTGTATATCCTAAGGGTATTAGCCACATTAAAAGCAAAGCATAAAAAATCAGGGGTATAAGGAAAATATATAACAACATAAAAACAACCTCCCTTTAACTATCTATGGGGATCCCAGTCAGCGTCATATTGGGCTGTGTCATAAAACTCCCCAAAAAGCTTTTCTCCTTTTATTTGATAGTCTACCTGGAGCAGATAAACTCCTTGGGTTATGGGACTTGCAATTCCACTTAGTTCGAGTTTTTTTAGAGAGGCTGGCTCTAAAATAATGGCTTCAGTAATTAAAGCGATCTTCTCTCCCTCAAAGGCCCCCGGTTCAACCAAATTTAGGCTTTCTATCACCACTTTGCTTTTAGTCCCGTTAAAAAGCCCTACAAGCACAAATAATTCTTCTTTCTTAACATAAGTGGGGGCATAGAAAACATGGAAATCCACGGCAAAATTAGTAGGTTTTAGCCCGTTTTCTTCTCTAATCTCAATATGATTCCTGCCTATTTCAGCTAAAAATTCATAATCATATTCAAGATAACCCTTGGCTTTTACCATAAGCTTATAAAGGCCGGGCTTAAGATCTTCAAAACTAAAATTTCCCATTTCATCGGTTGTTGTCGTATGCTTGCCCAGAGTTACTTCAGCCATCGGTAAAGGGTCTCCAAAAACATCCTTGACACGCCCCTCAACTATGCTGGTAAGAGGTATAGAACGTGCCAGTGTGATTAAGATAAAGGTTAGAATTAAAATAAGTGCCAAAACTTTTATTCTCAGCTTTCTTTTCACAGTATACACCTCAGTTAATACTATGCCAAGAAAAGCAAAAAGGGCTTTTTTCTTTAAGTCAAAAAGCCCTTTTTTTAATCATACCATGCTTGGTGCTGAAGTCTTATCGGTGCCTTTTTCGCTAGCTGATAAACTCGAGCGCCAGATCCAGACTAAAGTTCCAACCAGTATAGGAATTAAAGGTAGTAATAAGGCAAAGAAGCGACTTCGAGGACCAATATTTCTAATTAAACGTTCACTGCCTTTAATAACTTCACCATTTTCGTCCACTAGTCTGAAGGAATATCTACCAGAATCATCTAGTTCTACCTTAAAGCCTTCAAAACTAGGTGGTCTTTCACCTTGTACCTTGGGGTCAAACTCAATAATGTTATAGCCCAAAGCTGCATCTGCAGTCTGTTCTACATACCACATCTTTTGATCTATTGTGTCTATAAGTTTCCCGTCTTTAAATACTTCCAGCTTGATATCTTGCATATAATCAAGCTGCATCCAAAAATATCTCAGTTCGCCACCTCGTCCACTTAACTCGGTAGGCAATTTCTTTAATTTAGCATATTTATACTGGTTTACTTCCAGTCCATTATAGGGTGTTATATAAAGAGTCTGCTTGCCAGAGATATAGATAGCTTCTTTTATCTCATTGCTATTTTGAGGCACTGTCCATTGTTGAGATGGACGTACATCATACCCTGGTCCTTCTCTTCTGGGACTAAAGACAACCACGGTCCTTTTAGTTTCTGGCTCATCTGCAATTTGCAGTGTATAAGTGCCAGGTTCGAGATTTAGAATATATCCTTTCTGGACTTCGGTAGCATAAAAAACAGGGAAATCGGGTTGAGAAGGTTCGTGAGGGATCTCCTCTTCACGACCTTTATAAGCTTCGGGATTTTCCCAAAAAACATCTAGCTGTGCCCTGTAGTCATCCATTGCTACCTGATACTCTAACACTCGCTGGTAATAAGCTTCAACTTCAAGTTGGTATTTTTGTGCTGCCTCTTGAGCACTTTCACCGGATACAAGCTCTGGGCGTCCACCGTAGTAACCTTTGGGATAGGCAAAACTATAATCTTGCTTTTCCAGCTCAGCAAGGAGTTTATTGCCCTTGTAAACCTCTAAAGTCCCCTCGAGTTCCTCGTTGAGGTCATAGTAGTCGGCCATATACTCCTTGGTTATTGGCCAATAGTAAACCTTAGTTTTAGTTGGATTAATAATATTATCAGAACCTGCAAGCATGTAAAATGTGGTGTATTCTTGGGGCGAGAAAGTTTCCTGCCATTGCGAACCATCAAAAAGCAATAATTTGTTAACAATCTGCTCTTTCTTTTCAGGTGCATCGGCCAAAACCGCCGTAGCTAATAAAAAAACCATCATTAGCAGGTACCATGTTCTCTTCATCTCCGCACCCCTTTCCGCTTAAAGATACTTATGCTGCCAAAAAGTAAGGCAACTGTATAAAGCAGTGAGAAGAATAGCGATTTAATAAATTCAGAGGTACTATTAAGAACAATGGCTGTAGAGCCTCTTTCCAGATAAGCAAAAGGAGAAACCCAGTTAATAATACTATTTAAATATGAAGTGGTCTTTCTGGCAACAGACCAAGCTCCTTTAACCTCATCATCGGAAAGATTCATTAATAAACCATGTATCAAAGGTACAGATAAAAAAACTATCGTCAAAACCAAAAAGAGAATTACCGAAGTTTTTACCCTTTTGCTTAGGCTAGAGATAAACATTCCGAAGGCTGCCATACAGCCTGCCAGAAACAGCGACAAAAGCAGCATACGCACAAAACCTGAGCTGAGTGCGAAATTAGATATCTGAGACATGGTTAAAAAGTAAGCGGTATAGAAAAGCAAAATAACCGCAAAAGCCAGAATCTGTTCGACAAATTTGGCTAAGATAAAAGAAACACTATCTACCGGTCCATAAAAAAGTACTTCTAGGGTGCCTTGATCTTTTTCACGCGAAATAGCCATGGAAGCTGAAAGTGTGATATAGATAGCTCCGATATAAACTGCCCACTTTAGAGGAACCTGCATCGGTTCTACTGCTGGTAGATTGCTGCCATAATAACGGGTCTGGGTGACACTTGAGGGCATAATCATCATACCGTTTTCTTGAATACCACCCACGTAGTTATAAAGCAGGAAAGAAGCTAGAAAAAGTCCAATAGCTATGGCTATATAAATACCAAAACCAAAGAGGGTTGAATGCAATTCACGTCTGGCCATGGCACTTACAGCCACTGCCCGATAATTTTTTTTCATGCTGTACCCTCCTTAATCAGTTGTTGCAGATTGCTTTCGGTAATCTTCATAAATGCCTCTTCGAGACTGACAGCTTTTGTTTGCATACCTACTAGTAAACCACCTTGTTCGGAAACTAAACGAGCGATTTTGGCGCGGTAGTCTTCTTTGCGATCTACCGTAATAATCAATTTATCTCCTTCACAAATACAGTCTTTCACATAGGGCTCTAATGCTATGGATTGTTTGAGTTTGTCAGTCAGGTTTTCTAGTTCGAGAATTAAAGTAGCATTTTCTTGTGCTTTCATTTTTACTATATCCATTGGACCTTCGGCAACGAGTCTGCCTTTATTGAGGATTGCGACTCGATTACAGGTGTTTTCAATCTCGGATAAAATATGCGAGGAGATTAGAATAGTCTTTCCCTTGAGATTTTCTTCTTTAATAATATCGCGAACTTCTCTAATACCATAGGGATCAAGTCCATTTTGTGGCTCATCGAGAATAATGAGCTCTGGGTCATGCAAAAGTGCTCTGGCAATAGAGATCTTTTGCCTCATCCCATGAGAATAACCTGCTAACCTTTCATTACGTCTGTGGTATAACTTCACTCTTTCCAAGAAGGCCTTCACTTTTTTCTCTCTGTCTTCCACCTCATAGAGCCTACCAAAAAAGTTTAGATACTCCCAGGCAGTCACATCTTCATACAGATATTGGTTTTCTGAAACTACGCCAATCTTTCTTTTAATGGGAAAGTAATCTTTCTCCAGCGTACGTCCAAAAACTTCTATGGTTCCCGAAGAAGGTTTTTCAAGACCTAAGATCATCATGATTGTCGTAGTCTTGCCCGCTCCATTAGGGCCTAAAAAACCATAGATCTGTCCTTTTTCGACCGTAAGGTCGAGATCTTTAACTGCCACTGTTGTTGTAAATTCTTTAGTTAGATTCCAGGTTTTTATCACAACCGTCCCTCCAATCACTGTCAACTTGGAGCAATATCTTAACTACCCTCAAAGATTCAACAGTAATATCTAAACTTCCTCTTTTAGTCTTTAAGAAGGGTTAACATAAATTGGAAAAAAAATGAAAGGCCAGCTCAAATGAGCTAACCTTTCATGGCCAGTACCTCTATTTTGTTGTACTCGCCATACCTTTGCAAAACTCTTTTAACATAGTTTTGCGTTTCCTTGAAGGGAGGTACCCCTCCATAGCGATCGACTATTCCCATGCCAGCATTGTACGCAGCTAAAGCTAGATTTATCTTGCCATACTTTTTTACAAGTTTGGCCAGATATTTAACACCGCCTTCAATATTTTCTTCCAAGATATAGGGATTGATTCCTAGTTCTTCTGCTGTTGAAGGCATCAGCTGCATTAGCCCTATCGCACCCTTGCCGGATACTGCATCAGCCTTGAAATTCGATTCCGTAGCTGCTACAGCCAGTACCAATGCCGGTTCAACTCCGTGTTTTTTGGCGGAGTCTACCAGCAAATTATAAGGGTGCGGTAGTTCGATTAGCGGTTCTTCGGGCTCTTCCTCATTTTGCTCTAAACCAGTTGGAGCTTCTTGCTCAGCCGAAATTGCAGATATTTGTTCTGGTTCAAGAGCCGAAATATTTGACGAATCCGTTAAAGACACAATTCCAAAGCTTAAAACAACTAGAGGAATAAGCACCTTGGCACCTGCCACACGAACGCGGCATGTATTGTTTGCTGCCAAGATTATGACCTCCTCAATGGGTAGAAATATGACCCATCTATGTCAATAAATATATGGAGTTGTCAATTATTAAGACTTACTTGTTCGATTGTACGCAAGAACTACCCTATTTGTCAAGTCTTTCCTTTTTTGTTAATTGACTCTACTCTACTAGACTACTAGACTGGTGTTAAGAGGTGATAACATGATATTCCTTTTCCTGGCGGTTTTATTGCTCTTTTCCAGTCACACAATGGCATTTAAACCGGAAAGGCCAGTAATACTTGTTCATGGAATAGGCTTTAATGGGACTTTAGCCTGGCAAAGCCCCCCGGTTTTAAGATATTTTGAACTAATAAATAAAGGTTTGGCTGAATTTTTAGTTGAATCGAGTGGTTATACCCGTGGTAAAGATCTCTTTATCTATGAATACGATACTATGACCACCATTGAACATATTGCCAATGAATTTAACCTCGCCTTAACCGAATACTTAAGACAATCTGGCGCAACCAAAGTTGATCTTATCTGTTTTAGTATGGGAGGCCTTGTAGCACGTACTCTTTTAAATGGAGCAACTGATCCTCCTGTAGAAAACCTGATAACCATAGCTACCCCACATAAAGGCTCTTACTGGGTAAGTGTGGCCGAAAGTGTTAAACCCCAGGCAGATGATTTCTTGTTTAAGATCCTGGGTGAACTAAGAGATAACCTTGCAGACGATGTTAGTCTTAAAACCTATCGTTTCCTAGATAGTGTCTACCGCTTTGGAGAGTATCCTTCTATAGGCCAGATGCAGCCTGAGGGGGAATTTATGGAAAAACTAGCCTCTTTTTCATTTAGTCCCCATATCAAGGTCACCTGTATCGCCGGCTATGTGCTACCTTCCTTCGATTCGGCCTTTGTTCCGGAAACATTTGTAAGACTCCTCTCCGAAAGGTTTGGTCCCGGCGATTTGGTTGTTCCGCTTGAAAGCGCTCTTTGGGAGAGAGCCGATCAGATTTTTATAGTTAAGGGAAGACCTGAAACAACCTGGCACAGTGTTTTACCATTTCACCCGGAAGTTCAGGCCCTAGTTAAATATGTACTCAGTGAAAGTTATATGCAAAAACAGCTCGGGCGTTTGGAGTAGTAGTTCCGGGTGATCTGAAATTTCTATCCCAGATCACCCGGAGTTAGCTTTAGTATTTATATGCCCATAAAGTGGTAATTTAAACCCTTCAACCCTTCTATTTATGGAAGTTTTATCTTTGGTTTTATAATAGATGGTTAGCTAAAAAGTCCGCCGATTCTTTAATAACTTCGTTTTTCCAATCTTTTCTGCAATAGCAATGGTCAGCTCCAGAGATGATATAGAGCTTATGGGGGATGTTGTTTTGGGCTAAGACTTTAGCATATTCATAAGCCTGTTCAGTCTGTACGGCATTGTCGTTAGTTCCATGTATAATTAAGACTGGGGCTTTGTTTTTGGCGATACTTGCAAAGGGATTATGTTCTACGATATCATCGACAAAACATTTACCGATTAGATAGCCACCCCAATCAATGGGAAAACCGTCTTTAGCGGCGACTTTTAGATTATCTCCCACGTAACAGTCCATAAAGTTACCCACTGCAGACCACAGCACAACCGCTTCTAAATCTTCTGCTAGGCCTGAGACAGTTGCAGCCATTGCCCCACCCATAGATAGGCCCAAAACTGCTAATTTTTGAACATCACTTCTGCTTCTTAAATAAGTTAAGGCCTTTAGAGCATCCGATAATTCCGAACTAAAGGTCATCTTTTCAAAGTCACCTTCACTGTCTCCTGATCCGCGAAAGTCAAACCGAAAAGCAGCTAGACCACGTTTAACTAATTCTTCGGCTGCCTCCACAAAGATTCGGTGTGCTTCGGCTTTATTACCGGTAAAACCATGGAAAAAGCAAACCGTCGCAAAAGGACCTTCTCCTTCGGGTTTATGCAAAACTCCTACCAAACGCTGGCCCTCGTTTTCAAAATAAACAGGTTCTCGCATTTAACTAAACACCTCTCTTTTCCCCAAGCATTCTTTGGTAAATAATAGATCTCCTGCTTGCCAATATTCTAATATTAAACCGGTAGGGGGGTATTTAGGTCTAGGTGTTTGTAGTTATTGCTTTGGTTACTAGTATTTCCCAAATTAGGGAGTGATATTTATGAAACGTCTTTATATTTTTTTAATACTATTTGGCTATCTTTCTGTTTTTGCTTGTTCACTTTACCTTTGGCAGACACCACAAAACTGGCAAAGCATTGCCTCTTTTAAAACCTTTTGCGATCTTAGTCTAATTGATAATCAGTTGCTTACAAGCTTAGAAAACCTAGAAGAAAAAGCTACCATAGTGATGCCATTAACAAAACCTCTAACCTACTTAGAACTTAACTTGCTTAGCGACTTTTGTAAAAAAGGTGGTTGCTTGCTTATATATCCTCTAAATAACTCTTCCTCCATAGAAACTACCTTAAATAAATATTTTCAGGATTCCAAAGCTCAATTTTACTCCAAAGGTCCTCTCTCTTACACTAAACTCTCTCCACAAATTGTTTACCTTCACAGCAATATTACTCTTAGTCTACCTGAAGATAATACCAAAGAGCTTTTACTGCAGATAATAAACCAATTCGAGCCTGAAAGCCTTACTAAAACTCATGCCTTTGGCCAAAAACGGGTAGAAGAGATCACAGCTGTTATACTAAATACCTTAGAGCAAAAAGAGCCCCCTACAGATACTCAACTAGAAATCGCCGTAAAACTAGAGAATATCCTCATTCAAGCCAGAGAATCTGCCGATAAAGGCCATATCTGGAAACTTAATGCCTTAAAAAAGGAAGCCGAAGAACTACACGAGCTTTATAAAGCGACCTTCTTTGCCAGTTATCCGGTAGAAACCAGAGGTATCTGGATTAGTATAAAAGCACTCCCTAGGACAAGAGACGGTATAGCTTTGATGGTAGCAAACATAGCCCAGGCCGGATTTAATGTCATTTTGCCTGAGGTATTTGCCCATGGTTATACTATCTACCCTTCAAAAATTGCCCAAGAATATGGTATCCCAAAACAAGATCCGGCTTTTATTAACTTCAACCCTTTACCTATCCTTATCGAGGAAGCTAAAAAAAACGATCTTGAGGTACATGCCTGGTTTAGTGTCTTTTATGTGGGACTAAACTCCTTAGAGCCTATTTGTTCTCTGTACCCTTCCTGGGCTGCTGTTAACCTAGATGGCACATATGGCTATAGCCGAGATGGCAATCACCTCTACTTTGCTTCACCTCTTAGTCGTGAATTCAGAGAATATGTAACCGATCTAATGGTAGAAGTTGTCAGTGAGGGCGTATCCGGCATTCATCTGGACTATGTCCGTTATGCAGGGCTGGATGTTAAAGAAACCGATTACAGTGAAGTAGCTGTCAGGGAGTTTTCTAAGCGTTTCGGACTTTTGCCGAATCAAAAAAGAACACCTGCTTCCAAGCTTTGGATCTATTTTCGAGCCGGTGGTGTAGATGAATTAGTCAAAGTAGCTTCCCAGAAAATAAAAAAACTTAATCCTAAAATAATTCTTTCGGCAGCAGTAGCTCCCGATGGTCCTCCTACCGATTATAATAGAAACTATCTGCAAAATTGGCCGCTGTGGCTACAAAGCGGTTACCTTGATTTTGTAATCCCCATGACCTATTCTCCTAACCCTCAAAATGTAACCGGCTGGTTTAACTCCGCAGTCACTAAAGCACCTCCCTTTGCACCTGTATATGCCGGCTTAAGTGCCTTTGGGCTTTTTGATACAAACACCCTGAATAAACAGGTTAGTGAACTTGGCCGCAGCAGCGGTTCGTTGGGAAGTTTCTTTTTTGCCTACGATCACCTTGACTTGCAAGACTTAAAAGTCCTTAAGGCAGGGGTATTTAGCGAAAAAGCCACTCCCGCACATCACTTTTTACCTGAGGACTATTCCAAGCTTGTTAACTATGTTTGGGAACAAATTACCCAGCCGTCGCTAGAACTGCCGCTGGAAGTTTTAACCGCTTTTTTAAGCCTAAGTGCCGATGGCCAATCCTTAAAAAGCTTTGCTAGGTATAAACAAACTCTTGAAAAGCTTGAAATATTAAAAGATCTGACCTCAAAAACAGTGGCCGGTGATTTGAAAAACACTCTCACGAATTATTTATCACTGCTTAAAAGATGGCTCCTCGCAGCCGGTAGAAACGGCCTAGTAAATAAAACCGAAGTAGAGCAAGAAGTATTTAAGGTTACCCGGCAGTTAGGGTTAATTGCCTCGGATACTCCCTACTTTTTAATACCCAACTACCTTAAAGATAAAATATGGGGTGCGGAATTTTACACTGAAGCCAATAACCTTCTAAATATGTATTCAGATAGTTCTTTGCAGGAAAAACCCGAGTTATACGAGCTTTTAAGCGAGCTGGTTTTTCTAACCGCACTAAACTGGCGCTAGCTTAATTTTGCAAAGGAGTAAAAACAAATGAAACGAATTTTTTTACTGTTAACACTTAGCTTTGTTATTGGCCTTACTTGTACTGTTTTAGCTGCCTTTGACCCCTTTGCTCCCAAAAACCAAGTTACCCTTTGGCTAAAAAACACAACCGATCCGGAATTGGCTAGCTCTTTTTTAAGACAAGCTGGTTTTTTAGCTGCCTTTGGCGATATCAAAGGAAAAGCTCTGCTTACCAATCGTGACATACTTACCCAAAAGGAATTGGAAGCTATCGAGGATTTTATGGTAAAAGGTGGTAAAGTAATCTTTCTTGGTACTAAAAACCTACCCCAGCTAACCTTTTTAGGTTTGCAAACCTTTAGCCAGCCTACCTATCTGGAGATAGCCTTTCCCCTTGCATATACCCCCCAAATGCTTGAGTTTCCTAACTGCACGGTCAGCCTTTTTGCCTTTGCGGATCAAGACCAGCCTTTAGCCTCTTATTACAATTCCGACGGAGTGACCTTTAGTCATATTGAACCTCTAAATAGCAGTGTAGTTAAAACCAGCTGGGGACTTTATTTTGGCTTTGACTGGCTGGAAAAGATATTTTTGGAAAAGCCAACTTATCAAAAACTCTTGCTGCTGTGGCTGCGCCAGGCAATTTGGAATTAGTTTACTTAAACTACCAAAGACAGTTTAGGTTAAGATTAGAAAGGAGTGATTAAAGATCACCACCTTCTTCTTTTAAAAAGAACAAAGTGGTGATTCTACCAAATGGCTATTATCGTTTTAAACCCCTCTTGTCAGTATGGCAATGTTGTTTTGGAAGCCGGTCACGTTGTTTACAACGAAGGTCATAACCTCTTTGATATTGCCTTAAAAACCAAAGAAGCTTTAGAGAACCTTGGTCATGAAGTCTATCTTACCCGAAGTTTGCGTGACGAGGCCTCTAATCTTGAAACCGAGATGCAAAAAGCCAACTCTTTTAACCCTGATCTTATGGTTTCTCTCCATTCAGATGCTACAGGTGAGCCAATAAACCCTAGTGTGGGAGGTACTACAACCTTTTTCGCTTCAGAGGCAGGTTACCTTTTAGCTGAATATGTCCACCACAGTCTCTGTAGAGCTATCGGTAACTACTACCCCAAACACACCGACAGAGGTATCAAAACCCACTGGCTTAAACTCTATGTCTTGCATAATATTAATGCTCCTGCTTGCCTTACGGAGATTTTATTTCACACTAATCCCGAAGAAAGAAAACTCCTTCTAAACCCTCTCTTTCATCAAATAGCTGCCAAAGCTATAGCTGAAGGTATCGATACCTATACTAAAACTCTAGGGTAATTTTCAAAAACTTTAGTCAAATAAAATGTTTTCCTAAATAAGACTTCTAAACTCTTTGATTAATAGGATAAGTTATCTACCGCTAAAACACTGCCACCATGAATAGCAAATGGTGGCAGTGTTTTATTTTGCTAGTCAATTAATTTTTGCCCATCTTATAGATGTTAGTGATAGGAAAGCTAAACATAAAACCAGCTCCAACTTGAGGGACATCCTTCATAACATCGTAAACCGCAGTTACAGCTTTATTAAGTAATTCTTCGCTCTCCAGTACGGTAAAAATAGTTTTGTTGTAAGGGCGGGAATCATCCAGAAGCGATTCAAATAATCCAAATAAAGGAATACCACGGTTTTGGCTTTCTAAAATGGCACTGGCCATGCCTTGACTCTCTAAAATAGTAGCGCCACGCACACCGATATCCACAAATCTAGCTAAAATATCTTCCAGATAATCGGTCCCATTTAATACTATAAATAAAACAAACATTTAGCTACCTCCTCGCTTGTTAGAATACTATCTCTTCAGTTTGTTGCTTGGAAACGGCTTTACTTCCCAACCCAGGAATTTCACCGGCTTTTTGAATAGCGATTTTTGCGAATATCGGGCCGGAGACTTCATAGATGAGTACACTAAACATGATAATGGTATTAATGGCTACTGCGTACTCAGGTAAGTATTGTTTTACCAAAAAAGAAAGCCCGATGGATATACCCCCCTGAGGAAGCAATGCCAGGCCCAGATAGTTTGTCACAGCCTCCTTAGCCTTAACTGACCTTGCTCCGATATAAGCTCCCAGCATTTTCCCCCCCACTCTGCTAAGAATATAAGCTACACCCATTGCTCCTACAGTAGCTAGGATTCCTAGGTCTAAACTAGCACCTGCTAGAGTAAAAAACAAAACATAGACCGGAGAAACAAAATCGTTGACAGAGCCAAAGACTCTTTTGGGATTTTTTAGCAAATTTACTACTGTTGCACCCAGCATTATATTGGTCAACAAAGGAGAAAAACCAAGAAAATTAGAAAGACCTGCAGCGACGGCAATAAAGGCCAAAGAACTGCCTTGTAACCCATCATGGGTCTTAGCTCTTTTCGCTGTAAAAGCAAGGGCGAGCCCAAGTAAAAATCCCAATAAAACCGAACCGAAGATCTCAATTACCGGTTGAATAAGCATCTTGGCCAAAGATAGTTCGGTAGAGCCGACAGAAAGCCTGGCTAAAGCCATGGCTAGGCCAAAGACCATAATTCCAAAAACATCGTCTAAGGCTACCACCGGGATGATGGTTTTGGTTAAAGGCCCATGGGCTTTATATTGTTGAATTACCAGTAAAGTTGCCGCCGGTGCAGTTGCTGCTGACATAGAGGCGATTACAATACTAAAGGCAAAAGGCTCAGAAAACAAATAATACATCACTAAAAACACTGCTAAAACTGCACCTGCTACCTCGGCCAAAGTGATAATTATGATCTCTTTGCCAACCTTTAACATCTCTTTAACCACAAATTCGCTACCGATACTAAAGGCTATTAAGGCCAAAGCAAATTCACTTATAACAGCAAAAGCTTCGATATCGTTTGGCTTAATAAACTTAAAACACGAATTGCCCAAAAATAAACCAGCTACCAAATAACCAGAAACATTAGGTAGTTTAAATAGCCGCGCTAGCTTACCACCTAAGATACCGACAATTAGTACAATTCCAATCTTAAAGAGTGCATCCAAGCTTGTTTCCTCCCCTGCAATTTTTATGATGTTTGTTTATGCGGCTCTATTTTTTTAACCAAACCAAGGTTTTTTTAAAAATAGAAAAGCGCATAATCATAACTCAAAGAGTTATGTCATACGCTTGGTGTACTCCTATGGGGTTAGCTGACGGGTTAGGGCACCCAAGTTGCCCCTCTAAAAAGATTCACCCCAAAAAAATGTGTCCCCCACTGCCTGAAAGGTATTCGGAGATTTCTTGTTTAAGCATACCACAATTTAGTTAAATGGTAAAGAAAAGAAGTTTTTCCCAAAATATGAGCCCTAGCAACTATTTTGCTTACTTAGTCTGCCCTAAGGTTATCCTCTCAAAAAACCTCTTCACGTCTCTTGAATCTTTTACGCACCGAAATAAACTGTCCCCTTTTGCAGCTTGTTACTCTTTCTAAAGGTAATAAATCCAATGACAAACAGCAGACAAATAAGAGCCACTCCCGCTTTTGAACTCCCGGTAGCCTGAGTTAGGATACCCATTAGCATTGTACCTGTAAACGAGGCTCCTTTGCCGAAGATATCATAAAACCCAAAGTATTCACTGGATTTTTCCTTAGGAATTATTTTGGCATAATAAGAACGTGAAAGAGATTGAATCGCTCCTTGAAACATGGCCACACACACAGCCAACAGCCAAAATTCCCAGGCCTTATCTAATTGCAGGGCAAATACAGTGATTAAAAAGTACCCTGCAATACAAACACTGATTAAATCCTGAGTTTGGTATTTCCTGGAGAGTCTGCCAAAAAGAATGGCACAGGGAAAAGCTACCACCTGGGTTAAAAGAAGGGCAAATAATAGCTGATTGTCACCGATACCAACATCTTTCCCGTAGGAGGTAGCCATATCAATGATGGTATATACGCCATCAATATAGAAGAAAAATGCCAGCAGAAAAACAAAAATCTGCTTTTGCTCTCTTATATCCAAAAAGACTTGGCCTAGTCTTTGCAGCGCTTTCTTTAGTGGCCGTTCTTTAACTTCAACAAAATGAATCTGTTTATAGTTTTTGAGCAAAGGTACTGTGACTAAAAACCACCAGGCAGCATTAAGTAAAAAGGCAATCCCCGTAGCCAGTAAAGAGCTGATACCCAGCTTTTTGGCAAATAGGATAAGCAGCAAACTGATGGTAAAAGGAATACAGCTTCCAATATAACCCCAAGCATACCCTGAGGCCGAAACTCGATCCATCCTCTCGTCAGTGGTAATATCGGCTAACATCGAGTCATAAAAGATAAAGCTTCCGGATAATCCCACTTTGGCTATGACAAATACAGCTAAAAATAAAGTCCAAGAAAGAGGCAGGGCTAAGGCTGCACATCCTAAAACCCCAAACATCATAAATAAGATAAATAAAGGTTTTTTATAATCTTTGGTATCGGCTAAAGTCCCTGCAATCGGTCCAAGCAAAGCTACGATTAATGTAGCCATAGAAATCGCATATCCCCAATAAGCAGTAGAATTGGCAGCCGAGACACCACTAGCTTCAGCAAGATTTTTGAAATAGATTGGAATAATGGTTGATACCAGCATAACAAAGGCTGAATTACCCACATCGTACAAAATCCAATACTTTTCCAGCTTAGTAAACTTTTCTGCCACCTTATTCATGTTTTCTTCTTCCTTTCACCAAAATTTAGATTACCAAATAAATGGGTATATCCCTACTAGCCAAAATTGCTGTTAAACCTGTTATTTAATGGTTCTAAGGTACCAAGATTATAATAAAACTCAGTTACTAACTCCTTAGTAGGTTCAATGGCCGTTGACATAAGCCCTTTTAAAGTTAAAGAACTCTCTACACAGTTAGGGTTTGTGGTATAACTCATTACCAGTCCGTTCATACTTTCATAATTACCGGTTAGTTTCAACGCTTGAGCAATTATTACGCGTTTTAACCTGCCTGGTGCAACTAAGAAGTTTAAATGAAACCGCATTGATTTTAAGGCCTTTAGAATCTGCTTGGTTGTCAAGCCTTCATAAAACCAAGCGATACAGGTAGCGTATTTAGTCCTGGGAACAAGATGATTAGTTGGCCTAAAACAAAGGGGGTCTACTTGATTTTCCAGCATCAGTAAACGTTCAAATTCGGTTTCTATTTCGCTGTGAGATATTCCTTTGGTTTTTGTTACTTCTCTAACATAGGGGTGTAACTCGCTGTCTAGCATAAAATGGCAGATAAAACCTAAAATGTAGGCTTTAGCTGCTTCAGGATTAGGGCAGCTAGAGATAATTTTTCTGGCATCTTCTAGGAAACTACCGCCTGTTTTTTTATGTAACTCCTGGCCTTTTTGGGTAATGGGATTTGCCTGTAAAGGTTTATAGTAAAACAAAATGTCTGGTCCGTGTAGTCCAAAATTAAATAAGGGCAGGTGTTTTAAGATTGGCTCTTTTATCTTTGGCTCGAGCTGTTCTAAAATCTGTTGTCCAAAAAAATAGTGTGCAAAGGTAGCTGGCATACTACTCTCTCCCTCAAAATTAAATACAGGCTTTTATTTACTAACCAACCTATTAAATAGATTCAGAAGATCAAAACTTATTCCTTCTTTGCCAAAAATCTATGAAGTTTTAGAAAAAAAGTTCTCTTCCGGCTTGCGTTTGGCAATTATTCCCGAAGACAACTCTGTTGTAAATGAATGTATTATTTGATATTATTTAGGAAAACAATGATTCAGGAGGTATCCTATGGGGTTATTTAGTTTTCTAAAAAGTCAATTTATCGAAGTAATTGAATGGACAGATTCAAGTACAGACACCATGGTATATCGTTTTCCTGTAAAAAACAAAGAGATTAAGATGGGTGCTCAGCTTACGGTAAGAGAATCGCAGACGGCTATCTTTGTAAGTGAAGGAGAAATTGCCGATATATTTAATCCTGGAAGATATCAGCTATCTACCCAGAATCTGCCAATCCTTACCAAGCTAAAATCGTGGAAATATGGCTTTAATTCACCTTTTAAAGCCGAGGTCTATTTTATTAATACTAAACAGTTTGCCGATCAAAAATGGGGAACTTCCAACCCCATAATGATGCGAGACAAAGAGTTTGGCATAATAAGGCTAAGAGCATATGGTATCTATTCTTTTAAGGTTTTTGATCCAACTCTATTTTTAAAAGAGCTCTTTGGAACAAATCAAGAATTTACCACTGGAAATATTACCGGGCATCTTAAAAGATCACTTGTTTCCGGAATTGCGGATATTCTGGGAGAAACCAATATAGCTGCCGTTGACCTGGCAAGGTATTACGACGAACTTAGCAGCGAAGCGGTTAAAAAACTGCAGCCGCGATTTGCAGCCCTTGGATTGGAGCTGGTTTCTTTTTATATTGAAAACATCTCTCTCCCGGAAGAGGTCGAAAAGGTTATCGATAAGAAGACCTCACTGGAAGTAATCGGTAATCTCGGACAGTATACACAGTATCAGACTGCAGAGGCCATAAGGGATGCGGCTCAAAACCCAGGCGGAGGTCTGGCTTCAGCCGGAGCTGGTCTTGGAGCCGGTGTAGCTTTAGGTAAGGTCATGCAAGAGAGTTTAAAAGATATTAAAGAACCTCAAAGTCAATCTTCACCAAAGCATCCCCAAGTAACTTGCTCTGACTGTGGAGCTTTGTCTCCCGAGAACTTTAAGTTTTGCAGTAACTGTGGCAAATCGCTCCTTAGGCCCAAACAAAAGTGTGTTAAGTGTGATTTTGAAATGGATACCAAGATGAAGTTTTGCCCCAAATGTGGTACTGCTAAATCCGGGGAGCTAACCTGCAAGAAGTGTGGCCTAACGCTACAAGCTGATTCTAAATTTTGTACAGAATGCGGCCACCCCGTTGAATAGGTGAATCTCTATGACAAAAAAGGCAAATGAAAACTCGACCCCATATGAGAAAACCTACCAGTTTAGCTGTCCCTCCTGCGGAGGCCATCTGCTCTTTAACCCCGAAAATCAGTCCCTAGAGTGTTCTTACTGCGAAAAGAAAATGGAACTGAAATTTGCCAAAGAAGAGATAACCGAATACGATTTTTTAACCGCAAGCAAACAGCCACAAACTGACTGGGGTGAAAATAAAAAAGTTGTCAAATGCCAAAACTGCGGATTTGAAATTGTCCTCGGGGAACATGTAACAGCGCAATTTTGTTCTTTCTGTGGCTCCTCTTATATTCTAAGCACTAACGAGTCTGAAGGAATTGCTCCGGAATCTCTAGTACCTTTTAAGGTTTCCAAGAACAAAGCCATTGAAAATTTTAGTCTCTGGCTAAAAAAGAGGTACTTTGCTCCTAGTGATCTGACAGAAGCTTTTGAAAAGCAGAAGCTTACCGGGGTATATATACCCTTTTGGACATACGATACTGATACTTACTCAACCTACACGGCCGAAGCAGGCACCTACTATTATGTTACCGTTTCTTACCAGTCATTTGAAAATGGCAAGCCGGTAACTAAATATAGACAGGAAAGAAGAATTCGCTGGCGTTATGTAGAAGGAGATTATACCTCTAGCTTTGATGATATTTTAATTAACGCTTCCAGAGAAGTTAATTTTAAACTAATAGAAGACCTAAAACCCTATAACCTAAACGAGCTTGTTAAATATAAGCCTGAATATCTGTCAGGCTTTGGAGCTGAGAAGTACAGTATTGATCTTAAAGAAGGTTTTAAGCTAGCAACTGAAAAGATAGACTCTCGTATTTATTCAGGTATTGAAGAGAAAATCAATGCCGATACCTTAAGAAATCTCCGGGTAAATATAAGCTATAGAAACATTAAATATAAACATCTCCTTCTCCCTGTCTGGATGTCATCTTACACCTATAAAAAAAAGGCCTACCAGTATTTGGTGAATGGCCAAACAGGAGAAGTAAAAGGGCAAGCACCTGTAAGTGCCTTCAAGGTTACTGTCCTGGTGATAGTTATTATATTAGCAATTATATTCCTAATACTTAAATTTCAATAACACCAAAAAGTTAAAGAGGCTGGCTCACAAGGAGCAGCCTCTTTTTAGGATCAAAATCTCTTAACAACCTAGGTTAGTTGAAGGTTAGCATTTATTTAATTATCCTTGGATATATTTTAGGCAATAGCTCGTGATAGTTATCTCCTGGAATAATTTTCCCCAAGACCGCTTCTTTCTCAGCGCCTGTTGCCCGAGGAACATTTCCGGTTTGATTAACTAGGGTCCTAAAACCCAGAATACTAAAAGCTACAGCTTCTTTAGCATCACTGGAGATGCCAAAATCTTCATGAGTCTTTATGCTAAGAGCTGGGAGCCTCTTTTTTAACCATTTCATCAGAGTAAGGTTATAGCTGCCTCCCCCACCGACAATTACTATAGAGACTTTGTTATTTGGCAAGATGAATTCTTCATAAGCTCTGGCAATACTTTCCACGGTTAAAGCTGTTGCTGTGGCAATTAAATCATCGTCTTTTATCCCTAGCTCCTTAGCCGCTTTAATTAAGTTTTGAGTGTACTCTTGACCGAAGAGTTCTCTGCCGGTAGTTTTAGGTGGTTTTAGCTTATAATAGTTTTCAGAGAGTAACTTTTCCAAAAGCTCAGGGTTTACCTGGCCGAGTTTAGCCCTTTGCCCGAATAAATCATATTCTTCTTTTCCCTTAGTAAGAGTGCGAATAATCTCGTCAATAATCATATTGCCAGGGCCCGTATCAAAGGCTATAACTTTATTGATATCTTTATCGGCTGGTATTAAAGTCATATTGGCAATACCCCCGATATTTTGCGAAATTGCACCGCCTAAATTGTTAAAAAGTAAGTAGTCGGCTAAAGCTACCAAAGGTGCACCTTGCCCGCCTGAAGCCATATCTCTGGGGCGAAAATCGGCAACCACGGTTAGACCTGTCCGCTCGGCAATTACGCAGGGCTCTCCTAGTTGCAGTGTCGATGGAATCCGACCGTTTTGCGGAGGTATATGATATATTGTCTGGCCATGTGAGGCGACAAAATCTATGGGCATATCAGTCTTTTCTTTTAACAAATTAACTGCCTGGGCTAGTTTTTCACCTAATTCAAAATTTAGCTCGCATAGCCTATCTGCCTGGTACGAATTAAAAGAAGCTAAGATCTTTTGTTTAAACTGCGGATCATAATCCAGACGTTCAAAGGCCAAAACCCGAACTTCAAGGGTAGCTTCCTGGGTTAGCTTAACTAAAGCTGCATCTATACCATCGGCACTAGTCCCGGACATAAGACCAATCCCGGTTAAGCTAAGACTCATTTTTTTGATCTCCTTCCTAATATTTCTGCAGATCAAAATCAAATTTCCTAAACCCAACTTAATCTTTTCTGGTAGGTAAATATTACCTCTTTTTAAGTTAACATCATGCCATTTAAAAATAGCTAAGCTTGTACATCTAAAATTTCATGTGTGCTAAGAGCAGCTTGAATCAGCTTATCTACCTTAAGCTTCGCTTCGGCTTCTAAAGCTTCACTAAGGCGAGGTTTGGTCTCGGGATGCTCTGGCAAAAAAATAGTACAGCAGTCTTCGTAGGGCAAAATAGAAGTCTCATAGGTGCCAATACTTTTGGCTCGTAAAATAATCTCTTCTTTATCCATACCGCAAAGTGGTCTTAAGATAGGCATGTTCGTTACCGCATTGATGGTATACACACTTTCTATGGTCTGGCTGGCTACCTGACCGATGCTCTCTCCGGTAACTAAAGCCAGAGCCTGCTCTTTATCAGCCAGAGCCTCAGCTATACGGTACATAAATCTTCTTAAGATGGTAATGTTCAAATCCGGATCTACCTTAAGTTTTAATTCCTTTTGGATCTCGGTTAAAGAAATAAAGTGTATTCTAAAATTACCGGTAAAGGTTGCTAGCTGGTTTGCTAAATCAATCACTTTTTCTTTGGCTCTTTCGCTGGTAAAAGGATAACTATGAAAATGCAATCCCTCTACCACGGAACCCCGTTTCATGATGAGATATCCTGCAACTGGGCTATCTATCCCTCCTGATAGAAGAAGCAGTGATTTTGCTGCACTGCCATAGGGAAGACCCCCGGCTCCTATTAGAGTCTCACTAAATAAATAAGCGCCTTCTTCTCTAATCTCCACGTTTAACAGCCAATTGGGATTATGTACATCAACCCTAAGGCTATCTGCGGTTGCTTTTAAAATAGCGGCTCCTAGTTCTCGTGATACGCTATAACTATCATAAGGAAATTTTTTGTCTACCCGCCTGGTGCTGACCTTAAAAGTATCCTTATTTTGAGCTGACTCTAGCGCCATCTTAGCTGCGGTTTCTTGCAGTTTTTCCAAGGTAGGTTCTTTAACTAAAACCGCGGGCGAAAAAGAAACATAGCCAAATACCCGCTGTAGCCTTTTAATGACTTCCCCCACATCATTACCGCCTATATTAAGCACCCAGCGTCTAGATGGTCTTTTTAACTGCCAGCCTTTTAGATCACTTAGTGCTCGTGTGGTTTGTTTGACCAATAAATTCTCAAAGGTGGCTCGGTTTCTGCCTTTAAGAGCCAACTCTCCGTATCTTAGTATCAATAGTTCATATTGTATAGCCATTTTACTACCCCCAAAGTGATTGAAGTTCCTTTACTTTTTCAGCCACAGTCTTTGCAACCCAGAAAGAATCTACTGTTTCGTTCTCCCAGCCAAAAGAAAAGCGGATCGTTCCCTCCTGAAGTGTTTTTGGAACTCCTATGGCCGAAAGAACAGGATGGGAGTTTTTCTTCTGCGAACAGGCAGACCCAGTTGAAACATAGATCTCTTCGTCTTCAAGCGCATGAACTAATACCTCGCCCTTAATTTTAGGAAAACTTACCGAAAGCACAGTAGGACTGTCCTCAGGAGAATTAATAATGCAATCGGATATTAGCTGCTGAAGATATTTGGCTAGTTCGCCTTTTTTCTCCTTTAATTTACCGATTTCTTTAAGCCTCTTTTTTGCCACTTCAGCTGCTGCTCCAAAACCGGCGATGCCGGGAACATTTTCCGTTCCGCCTCGATAACCCCTCTCTTGACCTCCGCCTGGCATAATGGAAATAAAGTTGCGGTTTTTCTTTACATAAAGGGCACCGATTCCTTTAGGGCCTTGAATTTTATGAGCACTCAGACTTAAAAGATCAATTCGATCCAGATCTAGGCTTAGTTTACCGACAGCTTGTACCGCATCGACATGAAAATAGGTTTTCGGATAAGCTTTTAAGAGCTCGCTTATTTCAGCTAGTGGTTCTATGGTCCCTAATTCGTTATTGACAGCCATTATCGATACCAGAGCTGTATCTTTACCAAGACATTCTTTTAGAGTTTGGATATCTACCTGTCCTTTATGATCTACCGGCAGATAGGTAACCTTATAGCCACGTTTGGCAAACTCTTCAAAAACTGCCATCACCGAAGGGTGTTCTACCACCGAAGTTATCAGATGCTTATCGGTTGAATTCTCTATTACTGAACGCAAAGCCAAATGATTACTCTCTGTCCCTCCGGAGGTAAAGACAATCTCTTCAGGAGTAGCATTAATTAGCCTTGCCACCTCTTGTCTTGCTTCTTTAACCATCTTTTCAGCTTGCAAACCCAATCTATGCAGACTAGATGGATTACCGAAGTTTTCTTCCAAAGCCAAAAGTGTAGCTTTGACTGCTAGAGGATGAGGTCTGGTAGTTGAACTATTGTCTAAATAAATCATCGCAAAAACCTCCTCGCAACTTTGTCAGTGTCTATCATACCACAGTTAGGGCTTTTTCCTGCACTGTAAAGTTGGTAGGTAATACCATAAAAAAGCTGCCTTAAGGCAGCTTTTTTATCTGCTAAAGTTTTAAAGTAAAAACTTGAGGCCAAAGGTAACTGTCTGACCTTTTTGAACTACTGTTGCAGCAACATCATTGATTTCAGCTTTTTCTCCCTTTTTATTTTCATATTTGGTTATTACTTGCATTTGAGGGCTCTGATAATAGCGATAACTATAACCCAAAGCCAAACTTAGGGCTTTGGCAATCTTAAAGCTGATTTCAGAGTCTATTTTTAACAGCCTAGCTTTTAAAGAGCAATTTCTCCAAGATTCCCACAGATCGTAACTACTGGCCAAAGTAGTTTCATCACTGGTAAAATAGGGGCTATAACTTAAAATTCCCCCCACCTGCAACTTAGGTGTCCTATAATTTAGCGCTACAAGCCCCAATAAACCTCGGGAATTCCTTTGCCACTGCCAATCTCTCTCTCCTAAAGAGTTATTATCTCCTACCCACTTAAACATCTCACAATCAAAGTCAAACCCAACCCCAAGGCCGGTTCTAAACACTGCATCTTTATTAAAATAATAGATAAAACCCATATCCCATCTGGAATAATTGCCCTGTAAATCTGTCAGTGGACTTCCCCGTAAAACTGTAGCTTCATTGGTATGGCCCATTTCTTTTTTTAAATAGACATCAAACTTCTGCCTAGTTTCCATAACTAAAGAAAATTTAGACAGCAGGGCTTGAGCTTGGTCTGCATACCCTGTGCTACTAGCCATACCGATATTTTGAAAGTTCAGACTAATACCTAGATTAAATCGTTCTTGTGCTTTAACAGCTGGATTTACTGTAAAAATTACCCAGATGATACCTAAAAGTAATACCCTCTTCATCTTTTTCCCCCTTTGATTAAAAATAAAAAGATAAGCCGGTTTTTATATCGCCTCGCAGTTTTTCGTTCTCTTTAGTTAAAGAAAACATAATCGGTGTAAGTGGTTGGGGTAGCTTCTTATAAGCTAGGGAAAAGGTAGTAGTTGTAACCTCTTTGGCCTTTTTACTAAGGGATATTTTCATACCCAAAAGGTATTTTTCTAAGTCTAAGCTTATCTTAAAACCCAAAGTGCCTGTATCCCAATTTAAACTCCCACCAAAATTAGCCATGTTTCCGGTATAGGGCAGAAAATTTTTATGAATGTAGGCTCCTTCACACGAAAGGTTAGGTAAAGCCAAGTTAGTGTATTTAATTATAGAAGCTGGATAAAAACCCGGAACAAGTAAGGTAGTACCGGTTAGGTTATAACCTGCTAATTCTCCTTCTAACTGATGTTGCTTTATGTTTAATCTAAAAGGCAAACACACGCCGTAAGAGTCTACTAGATCACTTAATAGAAGCCCTGGGCTTAACTGGAAGCGTAAAATGGCTGTTTTAATATCTAAGGCAACCCTACCAGCCAAGAAGAAATCGACAGCTGTGCCTCCCTTAAAACTAGGATTTTCGGCAAAACTTAAATAACCTAAGGTTAGTTCATATTCAAGCCTAGAGGTTTCATTATAAAGAGAGATAGCATCCAAAGGCAGATTGGGATTGCCAAAAAGCAAATTAAAGACGCGGTAATCATCTTTGCTTACAGGCATTAAAGGTGCATATCTCCCTACAAATAACAGGCCATAGGGAGATAAAAAACCAACAAAAGCTTCTTTAAGGGCCAAAGTATTGCTTACCGAGGGGAGATTCACATAAGGATTAGCTCCAAAAACCCCAAAGGCAGCTGCGGTTAGTTCCACAAAATAAAACTCTTTTTGAAAATGATAGTTTAATTCTAAGTTCTGACTTAGTTTTGGGGCATGTAGCACAAAATCATTGTTAAGGGGAAAACCCATTGCCATTTGAAAGCCAAGGCTGCCTTGAAGCTCGCCAGGAAATTGAGAGCTTTCAGTCGGAGATTTATTAGCTTGAATGCCAAAAGTGACTAGAAATAAAAGCAAACCACAGGCTAAAGCCAGTTTTTTAATCATCTTCTTAAACCAGCTTCTTTTTGATAATAAGTGGCATGTTCAATAAAACCTTGTGACATCCCTTCCACCAGTAAGTTTTGATACTCAGAACGAATTAAACGGTTGGCTTCGGTATTATTATTAATAAAGTTGAGTTCTAAAAGAGCTGCAGGACATTTGATATAACTGTAGTTAATTACAGTGATTTTCTTGCCGTTCCAAGGTGGTGTTGTCCCTGAAAGTTTTATTTTTCTGTCTTTAACATTGTAGTAGGTTTTGGCAGCCTTAACAGTGTTGCTGTGTAGTGAGGTAGCATAATCCAGCCAGATCTGACCAGCATCTGCATCGACCCAGGTTTCTATGCCCTCAGCGGTGTTAATTGAGGCTGAGTTGTTATGCAAGGAAATAAAGCGATGGGCATTTAGATTGTTGGCCAATTGGTAGCGGGCGCTAAGAGATAAAGTGTCATTTCCTTCCCTGGTCATTTTAACAGTAGCACCTAAAACCTCTAAACTGCTTTTTAACTTAAGCCCGATAGCCAGAACAATATCTTTCTCCATTAAGTTTAAATCACTATTTACAGCCCCAGGGTCGCTGCCACCATGACCCGGATCAACTACAATTATCCAGCCTGATAGCTTTGGGACAGGTTGGGGATCAGGATCCGGATCGGGGATTGGATCAGGATCAAGGGTTGGATCGGGCCTTAAAAAGCCTTCCGGTGTTTTCGGCCAAACCCTGCTTCTCCATCCCTCGGCACTGATATTCAGTGGCCACAGCAGTAACAAAACACTAGTTGCTATTAAAAGGATTTTTTTTGTTTTCACGCCAGCCTCCATTCCGCCGCTTTCGCTGCGACACATATACTAATAAAATATGTCCTTCCACATCCTAAACAGCGTAATAGATTATACCCTAAAAAGTACGGCAAGATGGTTTTAGACTCTTTTCCCAGCTTAAACCAATCGCTAGCCGGTGTCTTAACTTCCAGGCACAGATTGGTGGTTCTCTATAGATACGCCCTAAGACCTACTGCCAGGCGTCTGTTTCACAAAAGGTTATTCAGCTTTGGAGAATAATTTCCTTCCTTGGTAAAAGGTGGAACACTAATTTAAATCACTGAAAAAAGAGCCTCTTGGCTCTTTTTAACGCAACCGAGCTTTTCCTCCCTTTTTAGGCCTAGTTGTCTAGTTGTTAAATTTCAGTATGCCTGTTTTGACGCTTTTGTCGCTCTACTTGCAAGGCTATTTCCAAAAGCCTACTCCAGCCATAATCCAGCCTACTCCCTTCAAGACCGGCTTTTTTTAGACTGCTTCTAAAATCCTCAATCGCCTCTAAAGACTTATCTGGTGACAAACTTCTTAAGCATAGCAGTGAAAGCTGGTAAAATGGTGTAGCCTCGCTTGCCGATAGCTCCAAAAGCTGTTCCTTTTCTTTGTCAAAGGTTAGCTGCCAGTCTTGGTGGGGTAGATATAAAAGCGGAAGCTTATAAAAAAGTGATTCCGAATAATAGATAGCTTGTTCAAAATAAGTAAAAAAGGCCACTCCTCGAATGGTATAATCAAGACCGGCTCTGCCCAAAAGCCCAACATCAAAGCCATTTGAGGTCAGATTGCGGATATAGGAAATTAAAATCTTCTCTCCCATAAGTTCTAATTCAGCCTGAGTAAAATCATTAAACGGATCTAGTTTTTTAAGCCTTTCTAAATGTAGATGGGGTTCATAATCCGTCAAAATAACACCATAATAACCTTTTTTTAACTGGTTAACTACACTTTGTCTGTAAGCACTATCTAAAATATCTTCCCCAAAGGCTGAGGTGACTAAATACCAATTGCCTGCAATTTCCACCTTAGAGGCCTTAAGGGGCCAAGTTAAAGATAATAAAATTATCATTATCCAAATCATAACTTAGCCCCGCTTCTGATAATATCCAAAACCACCGGTCTGTTGTAAGGCACTGGGCCAATCTTTACAGCCCCGCCCAACTTCGCCATAGCCTCCACTAAAGCAGCTTCATTGTTCGCATAGATTGTTGCCAGTACCTCACCTTGATTTATCCTATCGCCAAGATCGCGGGTAAAATAGATCCCTACATCCGGATCAACCTTAGCTCCTTTTACTTTGCGACCCGCACCTAAATCACGCACAATTTCGCCAATCTTTAAGGCATCGGCAACAGAAAAGTAACCGCTCTTTTCTGCTAGGAGTTGTTTTTTATATAAAGCCTTAACTTTAAGCTTTTGCAAGTTACCACCCTGGATTGTAACCAGCTTGTCAAACATTTCATAGGCCAATCCATTATCTAGGCTATTTGCAAGATGAGCTTTCTTATTATCTAGAGCCAGCATTTCGCCAGCTAGTACTAAAGACAGTTCTCTTAGTCTTCTGCTACCCTTGCCCTGTAAGACATTAACAGCTTCTAAAACCTCCAGAGAGTTACCCTGAGCTCTGGAAAGAGGTACTTCCATATCACTTATTACTGCAGTTACCTTAAGACCCACTTGCCGGCCGAGATCAACCATAAGTTCAGCTAGTTTTTGAGCCGATTCCAAGTCTTTCATAAAAGCGCCTCTGCCCACTTTAACATCCAGGACAATGCCCTGAGCTCCTCCGGCAATCTTTTTTGACATAATACTAGCTGCAATTAAAGGCAAAGAATCTACGGTAGCTGTTACATCTCTTAAGGCGTAGAGCAGTTTATCTGCCGGCACCAGATTTTTAGTTTGCCCCGCGATGGCAAGCCCCAAGTTTTCTACCTGCCAAAAAATCTCTTCTTCGGTAAGCTCGGTTTTAAAACCGGGTATGGCTTCCAGTTTATCTACAGTTCCGCCTGTATGCCCCAGGCCCCGCCCGGAGAGTTTAGCAATTTTACCACCTGCCAAAGCCACCAAAGGCAGAACAATCAAGGTAGTTGTATCCCCAACTCCACCGGTGCTATGTTTATCCAGGACAAAACCCAAGCTATTAAAATCCAGCCTTTCGCCGGAATTGGCCATACTCAAAGTAAGAGCCGCTGTTTCTGCGGGAGTTAAACCTTGAAAAAAGACAGCCATGGCCCAGGCTGCCATCTGATAATCAGGAATCTCTCCCTTAACATAGCCTTGGATCAAAAACTCAATCTCTTCTTTGGAGAGAGAATAACCGTCTCTTTTTTTGGTGATGATCTCAACAGTATTTAAGAACATACTATTTTCACCCCTGAACTAGTACCGATACGGCTTGCACCCAGACTGATAAACTCTAACGCCTGCTCTTTTGTCCTGATTCCCCCTGAGGCTTTGATTTGGCATTTGCCACCAACTGTCTGATTTAAAAGCTTAACATCCAAAGGAGTTGCTCCCCCAAAAAAGCCGGTTGAAGTCTTAACAAAATGAGCACCTGCTTCAAAGGCTATAAGCGCAGCTTCTACCTTCTCTGTATCTGTTAAAAGAGCTGTTTCGAGAATAACCTTTACCCTAGATGGAGAGCTTGCCAGAACCAACGCTTGAATCTCCTCTTTTAGGGCCTTATAGTTTTTATCCTTAATCAGGGCCAGATTAACCACCATATCAATTTCATCAGCGCCTTCTCTAACACAATAAGCTGCCTCTTTGAGCTTTAATTCCAGCGGCAAAGTTCCAAGTGGAAAACCAACTACAGCACAGACTAGTCGGTGAGTATTTAACCTAGCCAAAGGCACGAAAAAGGGGTTAACACAAACCGATTTAAAACCGTATTGATTAGCTTCACGGCAAAGATTGAGGATATCCGCTTCACAAGCTTGTGGTTTTAGCAAAGTATGATCGATATATGAAGCTAGTTCTTGAGAACTAATACTAGAAGCCATGTTTCCCTACCCCACTTCCCTGGTTTAAATATGGTTCAACTTTAATCTCTATAAGGTCACCCTCTTTAATTGGCGTAGAAAACTGTGCTTCTACACCGTTTAGGGTGAGTTTTAAATTGGTAGTTTTTAAGGTGGCAAGTTCGTTGCTTAGCCTGGCAAGTATATCGGCTACCAAAGGTTCATTTTTCAAGATTATTTTAACATCGTCTTGATTTTTTACACGGTAACCAAGTATTTGTTCTTCACCATTAACTGTGACTTGATATTGGAGATCAAACTGAAACTGAAACCTCTTTCCTTCTAACTCAGTTATCACTGTTATTTCGTTTTGTGACGGTATAAGTTCACTTAGCTTTGGAAATTTGGTTGCATCGGTAAAGGTTAACTTGTCTGCATTTACTACCTCTTCCTCCAAATCCGCCTCTTTACCATTTAATCTCAGTGAAACCTCACTGGTAAGGCTAATTTTCTTTCCATTTAAATAGTAATGACTATTAAGAGCCTGTTCTAATGTTTCCCAGTTAAAAAGCCCTTCTATCTCTAACCTTTTTAATACATCAGCTACCGTATTAAGGGGCAATATCGAGATTCGATCCCCTTCTTTTAGTTGATAATCCACACTTTCACTTTTGCCATTGACTAAAATGGCCTCTCTCAGAGAGTAATCGTTACCTTGCCAGGTAATTGTTTTATATTCGAGGTTACTTAAATAGGTCGCTGCAAGCTCTTCTAAAGAAGCAAAGGCCTTTTCTCCGGCCCGAGCTTTATTTATTTCAATCTTAGCTCCATCTTTTATCTTCCGGTCAATTTCAGCAGGTACTCCATCCATATTAATTTGGGCACCTAGACCTCTTTTACCAGGTATTATTAATGGTTCTCCCTGGAGATAGATAGTAAGTGGTGCTCCGATTTTGCCATAAATATCTAAGGTACTATAACCTGCATTTACTAAAGCATCACCAATGGTTAAATTATCTCCTAATAAGCTTTGCATGTTGCCATTTAAATAGATATTATGCATTCTTAAGGCACAACCATCATGGTAAGAAAGTCCAATGCCAACTGGTGTAACAAGGATGGGACCGGCAACTTTATCATCTTCTAAACCAATTTGAACTAGGACCTCTTTACCTCTTTTGCCTATGCGTCTTTGATCTAAACCTAGTGCTTTAGAAATATCCTCACTAATAAACGGTGTAAGAGATCCTCCGCCTACGAGTATTACTGCTTGTGGAAGCATGCTATTTAAACGCATTATTTCCGTGGCAATATCAGCTGCGATTTCTTTGGTAGCTTCCTTAATCAACTCCGCCAATTCACTTCTGGCTATTATTTGCTCAAAACCCACAATATCAGTGTATATAAACTCTTCTTCTTCACTATGAAAACTTCGTTTTAACTCTTCAGCCGTCATAAAATCTATAAGGAGCTTTTCACAAAGATGTTCGGTAACTTCATCCCCGGCTTTAGAGACCATACCATAAGCAGTAATAGTTCCATCTGAAGTAATGGCAATATCAGATGTACCGGCACCTATATCAACCAAAGCCAGATTCAAGCGGCGCATATCCTTAGGTATAGCTACATGTGCCGCTGCAATAGGTTCAAGAGTGAGGCTGGCAAACTCCAAACCTGCTCTTTGTAACACTGCAGTTAAACTATCTATTACTAACCTTGGTAAAAAGGTTGCAATTATCTCAACTTCAGCTAAGCGACCTTTTTGACCAATTAAATTCTTAATTCTACTTTGATCTATGGTATAACTCAAAACACTGTATCCTACACAATAAAAAGGATCACTTTTCCCCTCGAAGGTCACAATAGATTTTTGGGCTTCGAATACAGCTTCTAATTCTAAGGCTTTAACTCTTGCTTCAGTCAAAACTTCGCCGGGCTCAAGCTCAAGGCGACTAAAACCCAAAGCAGTCTTAAGCAAACGTCCTGCTGCAGCTACAGAAGCTTCATTAAGCTTTAGTCCGGTAGTCTCCTCTAGTTCATCCTTAACACTTTTTACTAGCTTCGCTACCTTAGGAATATCATGAATTTGACCGTCTTCCATAGACCTTTGCTCATGTTCTTTAAGCAGATAATGCTTTAATATAGGTTTATCATCAATATATTCAATAAGAAGCCCGGCTACTTTGCGTGTTCCGATATCTATAGCAAAAACTAGATTAGAATCCACCAAATCCACCTCCACTACTATAGCTACTTGGGAAAAAAGTCTGCTTTTGCATAGTTTCTTGATTTACTTCATGCCTCCTGCTTAAAGGATCAGGTTAAAAAATCAAAAAATCTAAATTAAAATAGCTGTATCCAAAGATACAGCTATTTTGCAACTTAATAGTTTTCCGGTTTTAATTCAAAATAACTTTGAGGATGAGCACAAGCAGGACAAACTTGCGGAGCTTCATTGCCATGGTGAACATAACCACAGTTGAGAAAAAAAAAAAAAACTGGTTCGTCTCTTTTAAAAACCTGACCTTTGGCTAAATTATCTGCGAGCTTCAAATAACGCTTTTCATGTTCCTCTTCTACTTCTGCAACCTCGCGGAAAAAGGTTGCAATCTGCTCAAAACCCTCTTCTCTGGCTACTTGTTCGAATTCTTTATACATAGTGGTCCACTCGTAGTTTTCACCTTCAGCTGCAGCTTTTAGATTAGATTCTGTATCTTCTAAAAGATCCAGGAATTTAAAAATCCTTTTGGCATGTTCTTTCTCATTTCTGGCGGTCTCATCAAAAATATAAGCGATTTGTTCAAAACCTTCTTTTTTGGCTTTCTCCGCAAAAAAGGTATATTTGTTGCGTGCTTGAGATTCACCGGCAAAAGCAGCCATCAGATTAGCTTCGGTTTTTGAGCCCTTTAATTCTTTCAAAACGATTCCTCCTAGTAATAATTACTAACAATATATAATTATAATACCACAAAATCTCTGGTCTTAACCAGAGATTTTGGTCTTTATAAATTACTTAATAGCGTTTGGAGCAATATAGGCAATGATATTTTTAAAAAGCTGGCTGAAATTTTCATGGTTTAAATAAAGTGAATTATTAATAGGGAATGATACTAAGATGCTACCTTCGTTTTCGACAATACAAGCGTTTTTCTCATCCGGCTCACTAGGAGTTGTTTTATCAGCGTTAGTCCAACTAGCCAAAACCTCGCCATTAGTTAAATTAACAATCTGGGTACTGTTGCTGATATTATCAAGACCTTCACCTAAACCTTTGAAGATCTTATGCGATTCAAACAAAATATAGTTATGTTTGTCTTTAGCGTTATTCCAAACGCCCCAAGTAACGCCAAAGATATCCGCTAACTGATAGGGAGTAATGCTACCGTCTTCTTTTCTTAATGAAGTAGAATAGCATCCAAAGAGCTTACCTCCACGATCAACAAAGTCAAAATAGGCATCAACTTCTTCTTCTCCCATAACACCATTATCAGGTAATATAACTGCTTCGTAGTTTTTAAGGGCGCCATCTTCGACATCTAAATCGGTAATTACTTCAAAGTCGGCGAATTCCTTGAGCCAGTTAGTAAAAAAGTTGAAGTCGTTGGTATATGATGGATAGTTAGTTGGCCGATTAATCGTTTTTAAAGACTCTACTACAGCCAGTGGTTTTTTGGCTAAAGCTACTCCAGAACTTAAAATTACCAGTACCAACATGGCAAAGATAAACCTTTTCATCTTTGTTCCCCCTTTTATTTTGGAAAAGATCTAATCATGTACATTATTCAGCTTCAAATATATTTTCCCTGCCATTAATGGTCCTTCTCCGTTAAGTTTTAACAGGGATTTGCCAAATCTTGATGGCTTAACTGTTTATAGCACCTTTCCCTAACCACTACCTCTCTATTTCCTTTATGCCCTCCTATTTTTCGCTTAGTGTCAAATAAGAGAGTACTAGCTTGTCAAATTGGCAGAGATTTTCCCGTCAATTTGACTTTTTAAAATATTATTCATATGGTAAGATTAGAATGAGTAACCTCAAATGAGAGTCTATGTCAAAAAAGGTACCAAGGAGGGATATCGTTATGAAAGCAAATAAAATATTGGCTACTATTTTAGCAGTTCTCAGCTTATCACTATTTGCATTAGCTGGTATAGATCTAACCGATCCTACACAAACAGGAGGAAAGACATCCGGAACATTGCCTGGTTTAGGCACCACATATATCGAAGGAAAGCTTTATTCAGCAGGTGGGCAACCTCTTAAAGAAGGTAAAATTTACATCTCTATCGGCTCAAAATCTTACCAAGCCTACAGCGATTTTCAAGGTTATTTTCGCCTTAATCTACCCCTTGGTGAATTACCAAACATGATTATTTTACAAGTTGAAGCCAACGGGTATATACCGGAAAATCGAGTTTATTATACTAGTAACCTTAGACAAAATGATTATTCTTTTAATTTAGCTCCCCTTCATGGCAACTATATTCTTATCGATCCCAGGGCTCACCACCTTGGTGATGATCTCTACACCGGTCTTGCCAATTCCCAATTCCAACTGCCTACCGAAGGACTTAGATATCAGACCAGTTTTAATTTACCGCTTCCACCGGGTCAAATCGAGAGAGCTATTTTACGCCTCACAGTTAAGGGAGCTGAATTTAACAACCCGATTGAAATAAATGGTCATAAAGTTGGTTATTTAAAACTAAAAAACAATTTTGGCAACTCGGGTGAATTGCAGCTGGAAATACCAGCAAATGTGCTAAGAAACGGCTCAAATACCCTTAGTATTTCTTCATATTACGACAATGACTACGATGATTTTGAGTTTTCCAATGTACGTTTAGAAATAGTACCCAAGCAGGTCTTTAACGCTCCCAAAATTGAAATCCACGAGCCTTTAGATGGCTCGCAAATAACCAGCTATGACCTACCTGCTAAAGTTAACTTAAAAGCTACCGTCTCAGCCGATTATAATATCAGCTCCATTGCTGTTAACGGTAAAATACTAGGTGGTGTTTGGGGACGCTATGCAGGCATTAATGAAATCCTATCTTTGTCTGCCGGCAGAAACACAATTACTATTGAAGCTTCCGACATCTACGGTCAAACCACCAAAAAGACCCTTGCACTTACTGTCTTAAGCTATCCCTCATTTTCTTACAGTTTAAACGAATTATTTTCGCTTAGTTTTCTTAACGAGCATCAAAACGCCTTACGCTATCTGCAAAACTCACTTCAGGAAAATACACTCGCTATTTATTACCCTATGTGGGGTGAAAAACACTTTCACTCTTCTTTCCTGGAAAGATATCGCTTTTTAGATACCAATCGTTTAGATCTCCCGGCTGTTTTTAGAAACGGCGAGACCAAGATCACCAACTTTAGCTCTTACTATTCGCCTTATATAGCCAATCTAGTTCCCCAGTTTAATTCCTCCTACCGTGATACATCAACTTATAACCGTCTAAGTGGAAAACTTAATCTTGAGTATATTCCCGCTAATATTTACCGGGATCTAGCTATCTATCTAATCTTGGCAGAGACTAATGGTTATAACACCAACTACGTTGAAGCCAGAGAGGTTTTTCAAACAACTAGAAATCGCTCTTATCAAACTAGCTCCCTTAGTATTGATATTCCTGTTTCTTTTTCACAATCGCCCAAAACTCAATACCGCTATATTTTAGCCATACACGATGCCAATACCAAAGAGCTTTTATACTGTAGGTTCTTTTAGAGCATTGACCTTTATGCTAATTTATTTCAAATAATATAAAAACCCTAACGGAAAAAAGCGCCTTAAGGCGCTTTTTTAACAGACTTTGACCCAAAGGCACTTTAAATAAAGGCTTTCGGGAATAAACAAATTCCAGGGGTGATCTAGGGATTGATACGTTACTCCTAAAACCTGTAAACTTTGTTCTGATTCGAAGTAAGCTCTTCTTAAAGCATTTATTAAAAGGTCTAGATCAGCTGCAAAAGCACAACTACAAAGGCCAAGAATACCTTCTTTCTTCAGATGTGGTCTGGCTAAAGAAACTATGTTTTGAAAGATTGTCAGGCCCTTTTTCTTATCCTCTTTCTTTTTTATCAAAGCGGGCGGATCGAGTACAATAATATCAAAGGGAGGGCCTTTATAGTCTTTGAGGTAATCTTCATAGTAAGTATTGATAAACTCCACATTGCTTAGTTTATTTAAGGCTGCATTTTCAAGGCCTAAGTTTACTGAGTCTTGATCTTTATCCAAAGCGATAACCTTGGCTGCCCCGGCTTTGGCCATGTTAAGGGCAAAGCCGCCTGTATACGCAAAAGCGTCTAAGGCCAAAGCATTTGGTGGCGTTAGTTTCCTTACCCATAACCTTGAATCTCTCTGATCAAAGAAAAAGCCTGTTTTTTGACCTTTTTTGATATCCACCTTATATTTAATACCATGTTCTTCGATAATTAATTGGTCTGGTGGTAACTCACCATAAAGGAGTCCTACATGGCGAGTAAGAATATCTGCTTGACTAGACTCAAAGTCACTGCGTTCAAATATCCCTCTAGGCTTTATTACCTCTACTAAAGCTGTTATTAATAACTCCTTATAGCGTTCCATACCGATATTTCTAATTTGAATTGCCAGGTAGTCGCCATATTTATCGGCTATAACTCCGGGGAGTTGATCGGCTTCGGCATGAAGCAGGCGATAGGAGTCTGTAAAATATGCTTCTCTTTTTCGTAAAGCTGTTTTTACTCTGGTAATAAAAAAGGCAGTATCGATCTCTTCATCTTTAGTTGTTAGCATTCTCACCGCCACATTGGATTTGGAGTAAAAACCTTTGCCCAAAAACTGATAGTCCTGACTGAAGACATTACATATTGCTCCGTCTTCTTCTTTACCTTCAACGTTTTTTATTTCATCGCGAAAGACATTGGGGTAGCCATTTTTAATTTTTATTTCTCGATTGGATTTTAGAAACACTAGCAGCATCTTTTCCCCTCATTTCTAACCCCAAAAAGAGGTGAGATTATGTCCAGAACTATTGTTCATGTTGATATGGATGCTTTTTTTGCTGCGGTTGAGATTAGAGATAACCCCCATCTTGCTGGAAAACCCGTTATTATTGGCGGTGATCTAGATTCCACGCGCGGAGTGGTTTCTACCTGCTCATATGAAGCAAGAAAATTCGGGGTGCACTCAGCTATGCCGATAGTTCAGGCCCGAAAGCTATGTCCCCAGGGAATATTTTTAAAAGGCAGCCTGGAGAAGTATGCGGCCATCTCCAGAGAATTAATGTTTCTTTTTGATGAGTTTACACCTTTAGTGCAACCTCTTTCCATCGATGAAGCTTTTTTAGATATGTCTGGCTGTGAACATTTTTATAAGGACCTTAATTCTATGGGACAAAGTATTAAAAAACGTATCCATGAAAAGCTCCGTCTAACTGCAAGCATTGGTATCGCTCCCAATATGTTTTTGGCCAAACTCGCTTCGGAAAAACAAAAACCAGATGGACTCACTATTGTCACTAATCCTCTTGCCTTTTTAGATACCATACCCCTAGAGAAGATGTGGGGTGTCGGTAAACAGACCTATGAAAAACTAATTTCTTTAGGGATTGATGATATTCCTGCTTTAAGAAAGACCCCCCTAGATACCTTAGTCAGAAGCTTAGGTAAACAAGGATATCAACTTTATCAACTCGCACGTGGAATCGATAACCGCCTAGTTGAACCCAATACAAGCACTAAATCCTTAGGTGCTGAAGAAACCTATGCTGAAAATATTAAAGGTGAAGCTGTACACAATGAATTGATCCTTTTGACTGATAAAACAACTCGGCGCTTAAGAAAACTAGGTCTACAATGCCGTACGGTTACAGTTAAGTTTCGTTACCCTGATTTTACCACCTTTGAAAAGAGTCGCTCCTTAACTGAAGCTACTGCTGATACCGATCTTTTGCTGGCTACAGTCTTAGATCTTGCCAAACCTTTTGTGGGACCATTTCGGCTTTTAGGTGTCTCACTCAGTAACTTTACTAGTGCTAAGACTCAAAGCCTTTTTACTAAAAAAGACAATCTGGTACTTTGGCAAACTATCGATAATTTAAGAGAAAAAGGCTTTGATATCAAAAAAGCAACTACCTTAAAAAAGGACACCTGATATTTTACCTACTACCCTTTAATGCCATACCAACAAAATAAATCTGCAAACAAGCGGGGCTTAAATTAAAGTCCCTCCTCTTTATATAATTACAGGAGGAGCAGCGATATGAGGTATTTATATCCTGCTATATTTAAGACTCTTGAAAATGGAGACTATTTTATTAGTGCTCCTGACTTACCAGGCTGTTTGACAGAAGGTAAAAATCTACTAAACGCTTTAGATATAGCTAAAGATGCTATATCTGTGGCTTTACGACGCTTAGAAATAATAACGAGCCTATTCTCCCCGCGTCAAACATTGCGGATATAACGTGTAACAAAGATGAATTTGTAAACCTTATAGCCATTTATACAATAGAGTATCGTAATTTCTACGATACTCGAGCTACCAAAAAACGTTGACTGACCGTTTGCCTTTAGTAATATACCACAGCCCTTAGCCCTAAAATAGGGCTAATATAATGGCACTTAGAAGGAAATGGATATAAAAGCTAGTAGTGTAAATATATTGATCTAACTACCTGAAAGCATGATCTTAAGCTTGCCCTAAGATTTAGATATAAATAGAAGGAGCGATTTAGCCAATGATTAACCCAACTATTCCTCAACCAATTCGAGTAGTAGTAATGTCAGATCCTCATCTAAGCTGCCAAAATGAGCGTCATTTGCAACAATGGCAAAACGCCTTGTTGATGGCCAAAAATCAAGCACCTGACCTGTATCTTATAGCTGGAGATCTTACTGAAAAAGGCTTGAAAGAGGAAGCAGAGCTTTTTAAACAATCTTTAGCAGGGCTTGATAAGCCTTGTCTTTTTGTTCCCGGCAACCATGACCTGGGAAATAAAAGACTTAACGGTAAAGAAGGAGAGATAAGCAGTTTAAAAATAAAAAACTATCGCACCAACTTTGGGCCTGACTTTTTGGCCAAGAACTATTTTGGTTGGCAGTTTATCTGCTTAAATTCGCAGCTATTGCAAAGTGGTCTAAAAGAAGAAAAGAAGCAATGGGAATTCTTCAAAGATCAATTAGCGATAGATTGTCCCAAAATTATTTTGATGCATACTCCTCTTTACATAAATAGTCCTGATGAAGCGGGGGGTAGCTATTGGAATGCCGAACCTGAAATAAGGCAAGAGATGTTAACTATTATAAGAGATAAGCAGGTTTTAGCCCTTATCTCTGGCCATCTTCACCGTCTCGTTATAAATCAGGGTGTTTCCCTCTTTTTGTCTGTACCCCCACTTTCATTTGGCTTACCTGATTTTCATTTAGGTCAAAGCTTTCTAACCTTAGATTTAGATCTAAGAAACCTTCACTGGGAAATGCACTCCATAGAAAGTTTATACACTAAAATTTAAATAGCAAAAAGGTAATTTTTTCTTATACCCGAACCTAATAAGCTAGAATTACCTTTAGGGAGGCATTGTATGAAAAAAAGCTTTCTTCAAAGCTTTACCACCATTCTTATTCTGATTGTTTTATCAGGATGTATTGTTAAAGAAGAGTTTGGTTATCTTTCTATCTCTAGCGACCCTCAGGAAGCTATAGTCTTTCTAGATGGTGATACAGTCGGAAAAACCAATATTAATAAACCTCTTAACTTAACCCTTAAACCAGGTTCTTACCTTTTATGTCTTTACCTAGATGGTTATAAACCCTATGAAGAAGAAATTTACATTCTTAAAAATAAAACCACCACTATAGCCGTAACTCTAGAGCCTCTAAGCGAAAGTGGTTATCTTAGTATTAGCAGTGATACAGACGAGGCTCAAATCTATCTAAATAACCAATTTTATGGTTTAACCAAAGCCAATCAAGCTGTTAATATTACACTTAGTCCCGGAAAATACCAGCTTAAAATTATAAAAGGGCAATTGGAATATGAAAAAGAGATAGAGATCTTAAAAGATACGACACTCGCTCTAAAATGTGAACTGCAATTTAAGGTTACTATCGCTGTAGATACACAAAATGCCGAGATCTTTTATTGGCGGGACCAAAGTACGGCCACAAAACTTGACTATCCTGTGGCAACCTCTTTAGGTTTATTAGAAAGTCAGGCAGTTTTTAAGTTTAATGAACCCGGAGTCTATTGGTTTTATGCTAAAAAATCAGGGCGGGTATTTTCAGCCGAAGTAGCTGTTTTGCCTCTTAAAGAGGACAGAACTATAAACCTTAAATCTGTCCCTGTATCTGTGGCTCGTTCAGACGAAAATACACTTATTCAAGGGAAAGCCCTTTTTGCCCCCTGGGAACTGGAGAATTTTGTCAGCATTAATGGTAGCAATCCTTATCAGATCTATGTTGCCAAATATTACCTCTATTTCGGCTCTCAGTTAGGTATCACCGGAGACTGGGCTTACTGCCAGTCGATCCATGAGACCGGCTGGTTTAAATTCGGTGGCGATGTTCCATATACCCAAAATAACTATGCGGGTCTTGGGGCAACTGGTGGTGGCAATCCAGGGAATTATTTTAACACCCCTGAAGAAGGTGTTCTAGCACAAATACAACATCTATGGGCGTATGGTTTGCCCAGCAGTTCCGGTGACCCATTCCCTGTAAAAAAATACCCCTTACTAACTGATGTATGGGGAATATTAGATAAACGTTATGGGTACGTAAAACGTCCCGAAAAATTCGAGTCATGGGTCTATTTAAACGGTAGATGGGCTGTTCCCGGTACTACCTACGCCCAATGTATCCGTGATTTACACAACTCATTGATGAACTATCTTGGCTATTAGGAGGTCTTAATATGAATAAAGTCCTAATCTGGACTCTGGTAGCAGTTATTGCCTTAGGAGTGATTGGTATGAATTTTTATAAACCGGCCAAAGTGGAAGAAACTGTTGACTGGGACAAGTTGTGGAAAGACCCTGCGATTTTTGGTCCCACGGTTTTAACCGGAGAACAGCTTGATTATTATGTCAGCCTCAAAAATCCCAACGCACCTAAGGTTGGCGAGTATTATGTCAAATGGGGAAAATACTACGGAATCCGCGGTGATGTGGCCTTTGCGCAATCGATTCACGAAACCGGCTGGTTCAAATTCGGCGGTGATGTTGTGCCTGAACAAAATAACTACGCCGGTATCGGAACTACCGGAGGTGGGGTAAGGGGTCAGTATTTTAAAACCCCCGAAGAAGGTGTAATTGCTCAATTGCAGCATATCTGGGCTTACGCCACCAGAGATCCCCTACCAAGCAGTCCCGAATTAGTTGATCCCCGTTTTCATCTGGTAAAAAAAGGTTGTGCACCTACTTGGCCTGATTTAGACGGTAAGTGGGCTGTTCCGGGAGTCGGCTATGGCAACCGTATTCTTAACCACTGGCGGGAAATGGTTAAGTATTTTAAACTTTTTGATCCTTTATCTGGCAGAAATTAACATTATTTAACAGAGCTTCCGATTTTGTCGGAAGCTTTAATACTAACCAGCTCTTAGCCTGCTAAAAACGATTTTTATTCTTAACTCTTTTCTTACTTAAGGATTAAGTGTTTCTAAACAGAAAAGTTATGAAAAATAATACTTAAAGGGGTGTCAACCATGGCTGAAACACTGCATTTTGATGTTATTATTACCGGTGGTAGTACGGGAGGAGTCGCTGCGGCACTCTCACTGCTTGAACGTGGCTATAAAGTACTCCTGACCGAGGAGACAGACTGGCTGGGAGGACAGTTAACCAGTCAGGGAGTATCTGCCCCAGATGAAAACCAGTGGATAGAATATTTTGGAGCTCCGGCTTCCTATTATCAATTTCGTGAAGGTGTTCGCAACTATTATCGCAAAAACTACCATTTGACTGAAAATGCAAAGTATCAAGCCCGTCTAAACCCAGGTAATGGCTGGGTTAGCCGCCTTTGCTATGAACCTAAAGTAGGTGTTGAGGTTATAGATAAAATGCTGGATAAGTATATTCTAAACGGTCAGTTAAGTATTCTTTATAAAACAATACCCTTAGAAGCAGAGATAGAAAACGACTTGATTAAAACAGTTACTTATCAAGATCAAAACGGTGAAAAGCTCACCTTTAGTGCCGATATTTTTATTGACGCCAGCGAAATCGGCGACCTTTTACCAGTTGTCGGTGCGGAATATGGTCTCGGTGCTGAAGCTAAAAGTGAAACCGGAGAACCTCATGCTCCGGAGACTCAAAAGCCCAAATGGGTACAGTCTTTTACCTATACCTTTGCTATCGAATACTGCCCAGGCGAAAATCATCTCATAGAAAAACCCGCCAATTACGATAAAAACCGTGATAAACAGCCCTATACCTTAGATGTAGACTACGGTGGAGAAACCGGTATTGTAAGTTACCTAATGTTTGGCCGGGCAGAGCATACCTATGGACCTTTTTGGACCTATAGACGTTTGATTGATAAAGCTAACTTTAATGATTCCCGCTATCCTAATGATATAGCCATGATCAATTGGAACGGTAATGATTTTGTCGGAGGAACCTTTATCGATGTTTCTTTGGCGGAAAGAGAGCGTCTCTTAAAAGAAGCCAAGGACTTGGCCTTAGGATTTTTATATTGGTTACAAACCGAGGTAAAGCGTGATGACGGAGGTTATGGGTATCCAGAATTTAAGTTGCGCCAAGATATTATGGATACTGAAGATGGCCTTTCAAAATACCCCTACATTAGGGAATCGCGTAGAATTAAAGGTCTAACCACAGTTATTGAACAAGATGTTTGCGTCGGTTATCTTGACGGTCCTAGAACACGCTTTTTTAGAGACAGTGTCGGCCTTGGCAAATATTTTATCGATATCCATGCTTCCGGCTTCAAGGAGACCGCCAAATCCTCACAGGTCTATCCCTTTCAAATTCCTCTGGGTGCCTTAATCCACAGAAGAATTAAGAATTTGCTCGCCGGAGGAAAAAATCTCTCAGTAACTCATATCACCAATGGCACCTTTAGACTCCACCCCGTGGAATGGGCTACCGGTGGAGCTGCTGGAGCCCTTGCGGCCATAGCTCTAGAGCAGAATGCACTTCCTCGGGAAGTTTGGTTAGATGAAAAGCTGCTGCGTCAAACTCAAGCCACTTTAATTGCAGATGGTACACCCATTTTCTGGTTTATTGATGTACCTATAGGAGATCCTCTTTTTAAGGCCTTGCAATTTACCGCAGCCTTTGGTACTTTCCAGTATGAACAAGACAAAGAATTGAAATTCAACCCTGAAGACGAGTTAAAGCCAGAGGATCTTGTTATCTGGGCCAAAGGTCTTAAAGATGGTGCCAACCTTGAAGCCCAAGCAACATCAGCCGATACTTTTTTAGCTTCTTTGGCCTTAAAACTAGGTGTAGAAAAACCTATCTTACCTGAGAACATTAAACGCCAAGATTTTGTTTATGCTCTAGATCAAATGCTAAGAAAAGTTTATCTTCGATAACTAAAACACCAAGCTATTAAGCTTGGTGTTTTTTATTTTTGATAGTCCCTCTTATATACTTATCTTTGTCTAAATAAAAATCACTGCTTGGTTAAGAAATTTAAATGCTTCATTGTAAAATGAAGTTGAACTAAAAAAAGATCCACAGTGATCGATTTCCATGTTAGGATAGTTTTGTCGAGAAACAAATCTAACAGGAGGCACAATCACTATGGATCATAATGATCATACCACTAATAACCTTAA